>CALCGO010000171.1 GCA_937901055.1 uncultured Rhodobacterales bacterium | reverse complement strand
CATCATTGAAGAAGCCTGAACGGATTTCGCCACCGCGTTCAACCGAGTTTGCAGCCCAATGCCAAGGGTTCTCATGATCGTCATAGCCGCGTTCTTTGAGGTAATTATTATACGCAACATTCGGCTTCAAAACCAGGTCGGGATGGATACCATCATCACGCTCATAAGGTTCGAACCCGATTTGTGAATGATGCACACCGATCGGGCTCGCTGGGTCAATGCCGAGACGTTTCATCCCTTCTTGATCAGGGATCATGTGGGTCTTGCCTACTAGAACTGGGCGAATTCCCAAAGGCTTGAGATGGTCGCCAATGTTAAGTTCTCCCACGCGCAAAGGTACGAAATTGGCGGTTGCCCCATGATTAGATGGATAGCGCCCCGTGTATGTACTCATGCGACTTGGGCCGCAAATCGGAGACTGCACGTAAGCATTAGAAAAGCGAACACCGCGCTCTGCGAGAGAGTCGATGTTGGGCGTGTGCAAGGTCTTGTGACCTGCACAGGATAGGTAATCATAGCGCAATTGATCGCACATGATGAAGAGGATGTTCTTGCGCTGGGACATAAGGTTTAAAGGTTCACCTTGCCGCCATCGACGTTGATCGTCTGACCAGTGATAAAATCGCTGTCAGATGTGCACAAAAATATGAGCGTTCCAAGAAGATCTTCGGGCACCATTTCGCGTTTGATCGAACGGGAATCAACGGTG
This sequence comes from uncultured Rhodobacterales bacterium, assembly GCA_937901055.1. GTDB lineage: Bacteria > Pseudomonadota > Alphaproteobacteria > Rhodobacterales > Rhodobacteraceae > NORP23. Next base: position 12,442 of record CALCGO010000171.1, on the reverse strand, counting down.
GGAGCGCGTGCGCGATCCCATTTTTTGTTGTCGCGAATAGAGCTGCTTTCGGTTAGGCCAACGGCTATTGCATTGATTTGAATATTCTTTTCACCAAGTTCGCGCGCATGACCACGGGTCAAACCGATAACAGCGGCTTTGGATGCGGTGTAATGTGATAGGCCAGGAGGGCCATAATAGAACGTACCAGAGGCGATGTTGACAATCTTGCCACCACCCGCGCGTACCAGCGCAGGAAGCGCAGCTTTAGTCGATTGGTGAATTGAGCGCGCGTTGATTGTCATAACCTTATCAAATTCGTCATTATCGATCTGGAAAAACGGTTTCAGTTCCAAGTTTGCAAAGAGACCTGCGTTGTTGACAACGATGTTGAGCGCACCAAATTCTTCTTCAGCTTTCGCGACCATCGCATTCAGATCATCATCTGATGTTACATCCACAATCATACCAACGGCACGGCCACCCTCTGCAGCGTTGATCTCGGCCACCACCTCTGCTGGGTCAAGAATGTCAGTCACCATGACGTTGGCCCCCTCATTGGCCAATTTTTTCGCATATTCCGCGCCAATGCCGCGCGCAGCACCAGTGATTGCGGCTGTTTTTCCAATTAGTCGGCCCATGTCAGCCTCCTCTATTTCCTAGATTTCAATTTCAAGAATCTTAGCAACTTCTGGCCAGCTTTTGATCCCGTTCTCACGCAGATCATTCGTGAGATCTTCGGGCACCCAGTCGATAAAGCAAGGTTTGAAATTCTCACGCGCTTCGATGGCCTCGAACCAGCGCTCCACATTGGGCAAACGTCCACCTTCCCACATGCCGCGCATCGACATCATTGCAAGACGATTGATGTAGGGTGTCAGCGCGATGTCAGCGATGGAGAATTTATTGCCAACCAGCCAATCATTACCAGTCAGCGCTTTGTCCATCTTGTGCAGATAGCTGTCGTAAAGTTTAACTTTTCCCAACGCTCCAGGTGCCTCAAAGCCTTGGCGCACGATAGCATCTTTGAAACTCTTCCAATCAGATGTGACAGAAAAATCTGGTGTGGAGGCAAGGAATTTATTTGCTCCTTCTTTACCAAGCTTGCGCAAAACTGTGTGGCGGTGCGAACATAAAAACGTCATCGCGCCACAAGCAGGATGCAGATCCTCATCCACCGCTTTGGTCCAATAGCGCGCCTGCGCGCGCTCCCAAGGATCTTTGGGATGAGTAGAATTTTCTGGTGCAATTTGATCGAGGTATTCGATGATCACAGTACTGTCTGGGATAACCAAGTCATCATGCACAAGTGTTGGCACAACCGACTTCGCATTGATCTTTTGATACTCGGGTGTGAATTGCTCACCTGCAAGAATATCGATGTAAACACCTTCCCATTTCATGCCTTTTTCCGCCATCGCAAAGCGAACCTTAGCAGCGCATACTGATGATCCGTGATGATAAAGTGTAAAAGTCATAATTGCACCGTAACCCATTTGAGTTCTGTCATTGCTTCCATGTCTGCGTCCGTGCCTTCGCGACCTACGCCGCTTTCGCCATTTCCGCCAAAGGGCACATGGGCCTCGTCGTGAATGGTTGGACCATTTATGTGGCACATGCCCGCTTTGGAATTACGCACGAAGTGGAAAGCTTTGTCGATGTCTTTGGTGAATATCGCAGATGATAGCCCATATTCAGTGTCGTTCGCTTTTTCCAATCCTTCCTCGTAGTTCTCAATTGGATAGATCGCAGTGACTGGGCCAAATGTTTCCGTTTGGCAAACAGTCATGTCCTCCGATACCTCTGTGAGCAAAGTCGGCTGGCACCGATTACCTTCCCATTCGCCGCCGATCACATTTGCACCTTTGGCGCGCGCGTCGTCGATATGGCTTTTTATTCGTTCTCGTTGTCGTGGCGAAATTATTGGCGCGATAACAGTATTCGGGTCGCGCAGATCGCCCATACCAAGTTTGCGGATGATCATCGAGAAACGCTTTACGAATTCATCGTATAAAGGTCGTTCCACATAGAAACGGCTCGACGCTATGCAGGCTTGTCCTGCGAACATAAAGACAGAGCGCGCGGCAAGCAGCATCACGTTGTCCAAGTCGGCATCTGCGAGGATTATCGTGGGGCTTTTACCGCCCAATTCCAGCGTGTTCGGCGTTTTATTCTTGGCGCAGATCTCGTTGATATGCTGACCCACCAACGTTGAGCCTGTGAACGTCAAAAAATCGATATCTTTGTGGCCGGTCAGATCATCGCCAATCTCTGCGCCCATGCCTGTTACCACATTATACACACCATCGGGGATACCAGCTTCTTCAACGATCTCCGCGAAGATCAAACTCAGATGAGGGGCCATTTCAGAGGGTAGATGGACAACCGTGTTTCCGACCGCCAAGGCATTGGCCACCAAACGTGTAGTCTTTATCAGTGGCACATTAAACGGTGTGATCACTGCGACAACACCAAGCGGTTCACGGATGGACATCGAGAACGTACCGGGGCGATCAGATGGGATCGTCTCGCCACGCACATTGCGACACAAACCGGCGGCGGCACGGATCATCGTCAAGCCTTTAGTGAATTCAAACATTGCCTTTTGCACGGGTGAGCCGATCTCGTCGATCAAGCAATTTACCAGATCTTTCTGACGCGCTTCCATGATTTCTGCGACCCGCAAGAGCCAGCGCTCGCGCTCGGTTGGCGTTGTTTCTTTGTAAGATGTGAAGGCTGCCTTTGCTGCCGCCACTGCATTGAAGATATCTTCGGTCGTTCCTTTCGCAGCAAAAGCATAATGCGAGTCGTCAAGAGGGTTAAACACTTCGAACATTGCACCAGCCGCTGCATCGACCCATTGCCCTGCAATAAAGTGCTTCAAGGATTTACTGTCTGTCCCACCATCCATGAAAAGGCTCCTTTTGCCGCGCGTTACTTGGCATGGGTCTGAACTTTATAACCGGTTTGGGATCCCAAAAAAAGAGCAGGCCACAGCTTCACGCTAGATTCTGTGTATTGAAGCCTATACAATTACCATTATGGATCCCAAATCAAGCACAAAATTTTAAAATCGATAAGTTTTGGTCGCAATGTTGACTTTGGGATCCCAATAGGCTGAATGGGCCTATGGAATCTATTGATACAGAACTTGCAGCGCGAATTCGCAATGACATCGTGCTCGGCAATTATGGTGAAGAAGAACGCATCTCCGAGGCGCGCTTGTGCGATACCCACAAGGTTTCTCGCACGCCGGTGCGCCTTGCTCTTCGTATGTTAGAGCATGAAGGGCTCATTCGACGCAGCGAAGGGCGCGGCTATTTTGTTAACGCACCAAATGTAAATGACGTCTTGCAAGCAGTGCAGGTACGCGGCCACCTCGAAAGCCTCGCCGCGCGGCTCATGGCGCAATCGCCTGATCGACTCAGCACACTTCCTATCTTGGAAGCGGCGATTGAAGAGATCGATAGGCTTATTTTAGTGGGCAAGATGGATCACGCTTCAATTCGCTTAATACAAAAACAGAATGCAGTGTTTCACAAAACGATTTTGGAATGTTGCGGCAATGATTTTATCGGCTTTACGTGTAGTCGTATCAGTCACATGCCGATGCTAGAGGTTGGGGCCATGGTTTTCGATCGGCAAGTTCTGTCCACAAAGGAGGGCAAGGAGAGGAGCAACTTCCGCCTTAAACTTGGAAATTCACAACATAAAGTGATCTTTGAGGCCATTCAAAAGGGCGACGCTGTGCGAGCCGAAGGCGTTATGCGCGAGCATTCGAACACTATGATTGAATACATTCAGGTTTTTGAAAAGCGCACAAAAGAAGAGCTTACAATCAAAGATTTGATCGACTATTCTGGCCTCAGTGTTATGCGCAAAGAGCATGACACGACTGGGAAAGAAAAATCTCTGTAGCTAAGTAAGATATACTTCTTTTTTGCTGCTTGAGTAACCTGTTCACTTCTTCAGAGTAGTAGAGGCAGTCAGCGAATACTCCCTTTAGAGTTGGCTCATTGCTGTGAGTTGGTGATCGAGCAAACTACTTTAACCCTATTGGTCATCATATGTTTTAAGGCATAGGGCATTTCGACTTTGAATGCTCATCGCTCATCTGTGGTTATGTAAGCAGCGGATTTGACGTGCTGCAAGCGCCTTAGCCTCATGGCCAAGAGGTATATCGTCTCGGCACACTATTTTTAAGCCTTTTTAAAACACCACAACAAAAACGTCATCGACGTTGAGGCAATCGTAGAATCTGATCGCAAAGTTGTGCGTGCACCGCAGATGTGAAAGATGAGAATTAGCAAACTTAGGCAATGATATGCTGAGAAAAAGAGATGTTTTGGGCAACTTACTCAGCTAATAAACGTGGTCCTGGCGGAACTCACGGAATATGAGATCATTTTGCCGCTGCACACTGCAATGGCCGCTCGTTTGCAAAACACTGCCAATCAGAATTCGGCAATGCTCCAGAAATCGTCACCGCGATGATTAAGAGCTGCCTGAAGCAGATCGAGCCTGTTGATGATGAAATTGTCGAACTGGATATCAAGATCAAGAAAGGTGTTTTGCAGAACCCTGAGGCTAGCGGATTTTGGGGTATGACAGACAAAGAACAAGATTATGAAACTCAAATCGCCACCCAGCCTGGGGCTAAGATACCAATGGCACTAATAGGAGAAAGTTAAGCAGCCGTAGTCTTGGGCATTTCGTGGCCGGTCTGCACTCATGGGTTACTTCGTCACACGCATCCAAAAGTTACAAGAACCAGGAGGTTTGCACCCATGATCTATTATTAATTTCGCGGATCAACATGTAGCCTGGCTGTACCTTGGGATCTTTGATTGGCAGCTTTAACCCCAGTTAGGTCGTCCAATACAATCGCATGGGATTTGTAACCAACAACTTGTGTATCTGTTCTTGTGTGCGGGCGATGCGTGGAATGTAGTCCACCAGCGCGCCGTCATCTGGCATATGCGATTTCATGTTTGGGTGCGGCCAATCCGTGCCCCAAAGAACGCGGTCTTCAAAGCGATCAACGATGGCTTGGTAATAGGGCACAACTTCGTCATAGGATGCACCTCTCGTCGTCAATCGTTCGGGACAGGTTACTTTGGTCCAAATATTTTCATTTTTGGTCATGAAGTCTATGAACCGCGTAAAATCCGGATGATTGACTCCTTTGGTGACGTCAGGCCGGCCCAGGTGATCGACCACAACGATGCCGGGCAGTTGTTTTAGAAACGGCTCAAGTTCTTCCAGATCGGTGGCCTCGAAGTAGACCACGATCGACCAGCCAAATTCTTGAATTTTCTCGGCGATCGCAATAAAGGCTTCCTTGGGCGTAGCATCTACCAGACGCTTGACGAAATTGAACCGCACTCCACGAACGCCAGCATCATGCATTTCAGCCAACTCTTTATGTGTGATATCTGCACCAACGCTTGCGATACCGCGCGCCAAATCACCGCCCACCCGGCAGGCATCGACCATCGCGCTGTTATCCTTGCCATGGCATGTTGCCTGTACGATGACATTGCGTGAAAATCCAAGGTGGTCGCGCAGGGCAAACAGGTCGTCCTTGCTTGCGTTGCAGGGGGTGTATTTCCGTTCAGGTGCAAAAGGAAATTCTGGTGACGGACCAAATACATGGCAATGGGCATCAACTGCGCCACCGGGCAGAACAAAGTCGGGTATCTTCGGATTCGGATGAAAGACCAGCCAATCGGTATCCATTTTCTGCTTGGTCATACAAATACCTTTCCATCCATCAACTTGCGCATGGTGCGCAGGATTGCGGTCTCGACAACCGCTCCACTCTCATTCAAAGTCGCGACAACAGTCATTTCACCAGTGGGGTGTTCGACCGAAATTTTGCGTTCATGTCCATGCCCTGTTTGCGCCAAATCGTAAGCCGGCGTGCCCTCAATTAGGCACGCAGTAGCAACGCTGACCGCGCCCAGAACACCAATTGTCTTATGGCATCTGTGAGGAATAAATGTACGCGTTGATATGGCACCGCCATGCTGTGCCGCACTAACCATCGTCATCTTTGGTACTGTTTTTTTGGACACGTCGCCGAGGTTCATCAGCGTGCCGCAAGCCAAGCGGACTTTTTCTAGCTTTTTGCGCAATATCGTATCAGATTCCAAGTCTACAGGCGCTTCCTGGCCTGTGATCCCTAAATCAGCGGCACGCATCACGACGCAGGGCATGCCATTGTCGATCATTGTGACCTCGATGCCTTCTATCACATCAACAGCATTGCCTGTGGGCAGCAATGCGCCACAGCTAGATCCAGCCGTGTCCTGAAAGGTGAGTGACACTGGAGCAGCTCTCCCGGGCACCCCGTCGATTTGTGCTTCACCTTCGTAACTGACAACGCCATCAGGCGTCTGCACTTTTGCGATCGCAATCTGGCCAGTATTCTCCATATAGATGGACACGTGTGTCTCACCATTATCGGCAGCAACAAGCCTGCGTTCGACTGCAAAAGGTCCAACACCGGCCAGAATGTTTCCGCAGTTCTGCGCATCTGTCACGATGGGTCGATCTACAAATACCTGCAAAAACAGGTAATCTACATGGACACCAGAACGCGTCGATTTACGCACTATCGCCACTTTGGACGTCAGCGGATCTGCCCCGCCCATCCCGTCAATCTGGCGCACATCAGGGGATCCCATCGCCCGCAGCAATGCTGCATCACGTTCCGCCAGGTCGGTGGGTAGATCATCCACTAGAAAGTATCCGCCTTTCGAGGTGCCACCCCGCATCCACATGCATGGTATGCCATCAGACATATTTAAGGCCCTTTTCTGCCAACCTTCCGCGCATGTCATAGATATCCAGGCCCAATTCACCCGCTTCAAATTTGGCGCGCTTCACCGATTCATTAGTTTCTCGCGCTTGTGCTTTCACCAGAACTTCAGCCGCTTCTTCTCGCCGTACAACACAAACTCCGTCATCATCCGCCACGATGATATCACCAGGATTAACCAACGCATCCGCGCAAACGACTGGTACGTTCACAGAACCCAACGTTTCCTTAATTGTGCCTTGGGCATGCACCGATTTGGACCAGACTGGGAAATTCATTTCTGTCAAATCGCGGATATCGCGAACGCCCGCATCGATAATTAATCCTCTACAGCCTCGCGTGATGGCCGAACTGGCCAACAAATCACCAAAGTAGCCCGAATTGGAAGGCGTGATTGTGCCCAAAACTAACACGTCACCCGCCTGCAACTGTTCAATCGCTACGTGAATCATCCAGTTGTCACAAGTCGGCGCAAGGATCGTCACAGCAGAGCCTGCAATACGTGCACCGGCATAGATTGGGCGTATGTAGTCCGCCAGCAAACCTTTGCGCCCTTGCGCCTCGTGTACGGTCGAAACTCCGCAGGCTGCAAGCCCGTCAATCACTGAAATTTCAGCACGATCAATATTCTGGACGACAATGCCGGTGGTACCTGGCTGGTAGCTCATTACAACTCATCCACAGTACTGGGAAACACGGTCTCGAACCCTTCGGCGTATTTGGCGGCGATACCGCCTGCTTGCCCACCTGAGTTGCGGCGGAAGTGGTTGGCGCGGTTTTCAGCCACGTTCTTGTAGAAGCTCCATAGGTGTTCCTGACCCTGCATGCACTGGATCGCAGCCCACTTTTTGTCCCAGACATCCGTGATGTTGAGAAAGGTTGTTGGTTTCCATTCCATCTGCTCTGATTGATGGGGTTCAAACAGATACAACTGTGGTGCGCCTAAAACTTTTTCGCCAGGGTTATGGCCCCAGGCTTGTGCAATCATCCGGCACTGTAATGCAAACTGCGTCGTGTGCATGTGGTCCGTATTGTAAGGGTCCCACTTGGAATGAGACATCATGAATTTGGGCTGTACTTCGCGGATCACATCGACCATGCGGTCTTGCGTGTTGCGTTCCAGATCAAGGGGATAGTCGCCCACATCAAAAAAACGTATGTCGTTAATACCCAACGCAACAGCTGCATTTTCTGCCTCTTTGCGCCGCTCGGTTTTCACCTTCTCCAGTGTCATTCCTTTTTGTTTCCAGAGCTTAGCGCTTTCTCCACGCTCTCCATAAGACAGACAAACAACAGTGACTTCATAACCTTTAGCTTGGTGCAGCGCGATGGCACCACCAGCACGCCAGACGAAATCTGCGGAATGCGCGCTGATGACCAGTGCAGTTTTTTTGCCGGACATGGTGTGAAGCCTCTCTGCTTGTCTTCCAATCGGTCATGCAGACCTTTTGCGATCGTACTTACCTTGGATGTTCTTGAATTGCCTATTTCGAATTCAGTCTTTAAAATAGGAAAAAGCTATAGGGACGATATGCAAAGTAGTTTTCCAAACATTCGGCACATGCGTGTTTTTGTTGAAACGGCTCGGACAGGATCAGTTTCTACGGCTGCAGAGCTGTGTCATTTGTCGCAACCCGCCGCCACTCAGGCCGTTGCCAGTATTGAGGCTAATTTCGGCACGGCGCTGTTGATACGCAACCGTCAGAGATCAACCCTGACATCGTGCGGGATACATGTAGAATACCGAACAAAAGCCGCCCTGAAACATTTACGGGATGGGGCAAGAAATGCTCTGCGTGAAGCGGGTCACAAGGCTGTGCGCCGTCAAACTTTTGAGCTAGCAGTAACCGCTTCTCAATTGCGTAATTTAATCGCGATTGCGAATACTGGAAGCTTTACAATGGCAGCCCGCTCACTGGGGTTATCCCAACCAACCGTTCATCGTACGGCACGCAACTTGGAGGCTGTAGCAGGCTTGCCATTTTTTATCGCTCGCCCCTCTGGTGTCCATTTAACGGCCGCAGCAGATGCTTTCATGCGGGGGGCCAAATTGGCACAAAGTGAGCTGAGGCAAGCCGTGGAGGACATCAGCCGAGAAACTGGCAAGGAACGCGGTACATTTGTTCTGGGTAGCCTACCATTGGCCCGAACGGCCATTGTTCCTAAGGCTCTTCATGCGATGGTTAGCACAGTCGAAGGGTTCCAAGTGCGTGTTGTCGAGGGACGGTATGCAGAGCTCCTGCGGTCTTTGCGTGAAGGCGATATTGATTGCTTGATCGGAGCGCTCAGAGACCCAATCCCTGCAGACGATATTGAACAAGAATTACTGTTTCAAGATGCTTTAGCCATCGTTGCACATCCCCGCCATCCTTTGGTGGACCAGCGCATGGTCACGCTTGGCGACACGGTTAAATTCCCTTGGATAGCTCCTCCCAAAGAAACGCCAGCCGGCCAGTATTTGTTCGATACGCTACAAATTGATAAGCGCGCGCAATCTCCTGTACGTGTGGTTTCTTCGTCTATGGCTGTGTTGCGGGGTGTCCTTGCAGAGGGGCCTTACGTTTCAATAGTTTCGCGGCACCAAATCAACCTGGACGAGGCGTTGGGCACCATCGCGGTTCTGGATGTGCCACTTTCAGGCCATGTCCGTGATATTGGACTGACCTACCGCCGCGGTTGGGAGCCAACCAAAACTCAGTCGCTTTTTATTGCGCATCTGCGAAATTTCAGTACATTGGTACACCAAATTTGAGCCAGGATTTGAGTGCAATATAGCTTTTTCCAATATTGGTTCGATCAAATGAATTGGCCACAAAGCGTGACGCACTGCTATGCTTAATGGTGAAGCAGATGCTGAAAAGACCTATGAACTCTGAGACATCAAAACCGCCGCAATCGGAAGAGTAAGAACCGCATAGGATTTTACAACAGGGCTCAAAAAGAAGACGTCCCGCAATACAAAGGAACAGTACATGGGTTTGAATAAGGACTACGAAGACATCCCCGGCACCTTTGTTTTTGATGCCGACAGAGGGCGCGAGGGATATCACCTCAATCAATTCTGCATCTCGCTGCGTAAGGCTCCCAACCGTGAAGCCTTTGGTGCGGATGAGGGTGCATATCTGGATAAATACAAGATGACTGCTGAACAACGCCAAGCGGTAATTGATCGTGACTGGAATCAGCTGCTCGAACTAGGTGGAAATATTTACTACACAAGTAAGCTTGCGGCAAATGACGGAATAAATTTTCAAGAGTTAGCTGGCCTGATGACGGGCATGGGCATCGAGGCATATCGTGCGATGATGCTCGCCGGTGGGCGCTCGCCCGAAGGCAACCGTTATCAGCACGAATGGGACGAAAAAGGAGAAAAGTAATGGCACGAATTACCGCAGGCGTTGGGTGTTCCCACGTGCCCGCAATTGGCGTGGCGATGGATAGCGGTATCACCGAACAGCCTTATTGGGAGCCAGTGTTTGAAGGTTTCGAGAAATCTCGTGAATGGATGAAAGCACAAAAAGCTGACGTGGTATTCCTGGTCTACAACGACCATTGTACTGTCTTTGATGCGACCTGCATCCCTACCTTTGCACTTGGATGCGCACCCGAATTTGCACCTGCGGATGAAGGGTGGGGCCCCCGCCCCGTACCTGTTGTCAAGAACCACCAAAAGCTCGCAAGCCACATTGCGCACTCGTTGATTTTGGATGAATTTGATATCACCATCATGAATGAGATGGAGGTCGACCATGGTTTGACCGTTCCGATGTCTGTGATGTTTGGGGACAAGGGTATCGACGATGAATGGCCTTGTTTGGTTATCCCCTTGTGCGTCAACGTTGTGCAATACCCCGCACCCACAGGGAATCGGTGTTACAATCTGGGCAAAGCGGTCCGCCGCGCAGTCGACAGTTTCGACGAAGACCTTAATGTGGTGGTCTTTGGTACTGGTGGAATGAGCCATCAGCTTCAGTATAAACGTGCAGGATTGATCAACAAAGAATGGGACACTCAATTTTTAAACCGCCTGACGTCAGACCCCGTCTCACTATCTCAGACGCCGCACATCGATTATTTGCGTGAGGCAGGATCGGAAGGCGTGGAAATGGTGATGTGGCACGTCATGCGCGGCGCGCTCGACGATGACGTCGAGGAAATACACCGCCACTATCATGTACCCGCATCAAATACGGCGGTCGGGCACATCATTCTAGAGAACAAAAAAGATCAGAAGGCAAAAATATGAGAATTTGTGTAGCGGGGGCTTATGGTGCCTTTGGAACAAAACACTTGGACGCGCTGAGTGCTATTGAAGGGGTCACTGTCTCGGCCGTGATGGGGCCAACGCAATCCAAGATTTATGCACTCGCAGCCGAGCGTGGGATCGGTTTTGCATCTACTTCACTTGAAGCCTGTATCGCGCGTGAAGATGTGGATGCTGTAGTTTTGGCCACCCCCACACAGATGCACGCAGACCAATCTATAGCTTGCATGAAGGCGGGAAAACCCGTTTTGATCGAAATCCCGATGGCCGATTCTTTGCAAGACAGTCAGCGGATTTGTGATGTCCAGAAGGAAACAGGGACGTTGGCGATGGCAGGTCAAGTACGCCGTTTCAATCCGTCACACCAGTGGATCCGCAACAAGATTGACGCGGGCGAATTGAAGATCCAACAGATGGATGTGCAGACATTTTTTTTTCGCCGATCGAATATGAATGCCAAAGGTGAGCCGCGCAGCTGGACGGACCACTTGCTGTGGCACCACGCCTGTCACACGGTTGATTTGTTTCAATACCAAACAGGCGAAGTCGCGTCAGAATGTTATGGCCTGCAAGGGCCGAAACATCCCGTTTTGGGCATTTCAATGGACATGTCTATCGGGATGAAAACGCCTTCTGGTGCAATTTGCACCCTGTCTTTGTCGTTCAATAACGACGGACCTTTGGGAACATTCTTCCGCTATATTTGCGACAACGGGACCTACATCGCGCGATATGACGATTTGTTTGACGGACGTGAAAACCAAATCGACCTCAGCAATGTGGCAGTATCAGACAATGGTATCGAGTTGATCGACCGCGAGTTCCTAGCAGCTATCCAAGAGGGCCGTGAACCAAACGGGTCAGTGCACGATACGCTAAATGCGATGCGCACGTTGGATCGCATTGAAAAGTCTTTCGATTTTTAGGGATATTACCAGACAGGGAATTTTACATGTCTGAGAGGTACTTTCAGATTAAACTTAGTCGAAGCGAGCAGGCGGATTTATGGCGTGCCTAAATGACAAAACACTCCCCATTCAGGTCCTTTAAAACGAGCCCTGAGATCATCCGCTTGGCTGTAATGCCGTTTGAGGCGCCGAGTTTCGGTCTCTGCGCCTTTTTTATGCGTAGTCACCTTTCTGAGGTATTTTTGTATTAGGTCGTCGGTGGTAGAATATCTTTTTTCCTTAGGTTTCCATTCTCCAGTCTGCATTGCTGCTTCTTGAACCCTGGCGCAAGCAATTGCGTCTGTTCTCTTGTGAAATGACTTTGATGTCGAGCCAAGTTTGCGGCTGCGCACTTGCGCCTGCCAAAGGCCGTTTCTTTTTCTAATTGATGCCACTTTCTTTACCTCCGTGTGACAGAGGTGTGATCAG
>CALCGO010000170.1 GCA_937901055.1 uncultured Rhodobacterales bacterium | reverse complement strand
CAAAGGCATGATGGAATTCGTTGGTCGCGGTGTCCGTACGTCCGTGGCGCTATCACGTGAAGAAAGTGAACGTCAAGCCGCAGCAGCTTGATTTATATACCATATTCTTGAAAGCGGGCCCTTCGCGGTCCGTTTTTTTGTGCCCGCCTGTCAACAAGTGACCCGCGCTTCAGCCATCGCCTGATCCCCAACAAACGAGCCCGCAACAACCTTGCAACCCGTTGCCCGCTCCATAGCGACGATCGCACGCGGGCCGATCACGGCGATTGTAGGTAACATCTCAAAGTTCATCCGAATGGCCACCACGTCGTCGCCCGAAACATAGACGTCAAACTCGGATCCATCGACGATGACACGTCGTGGCTCCACGTTGCCGAAGCGTCTTCCGGGCGATGAACACGCAACCAATATCAAGATGGTACATAGAAAAACAGAGAATCGCATATGAGGCTTGCCCGCTGAAAACCTCGTCAATACGACTAAAATGTTAACTAAATGCTAAAGGTATCGCTTACCCGCCAAGGTTTTGACCGTCGTCATCTTCGTAAACGTAGGTCGTTATCACGTTTGGAACCTCTGCAAAATTGTCCATAATTTTCCCGGGATAATAGGTCGTGGGAATATTCGCGAACATTGGTAGCCCGTTCAAAACCGACGAAACGGAGATACCACACCGTAATTTTGCAGTCTCTCCCTGTGCGATTGCGCGTTGAAAAATCAACTCTGCAGTCGTCGGTGAAACCTGAATTTCCTGTGCTACCACATAATACCCGCGCCGCGCGTGATAAGATTTGTAGTATTCTACCATTGCAGGATGCATGCCGTAATTTACGTCCCGTGCATTCGGGCTGGTCGAATGTCGAAACGTCCCAGCCGGATCATACAAAACCTGCTGCGATGCGTTGATCAGGATGCCAGAATGCTCCCCGAAATCACCACTTTCATTAACCATGGTCAAAAGCGTAACCGAGCTGGGTAACGGGCTTATATATGCCGCCGCCTGAATTTCCATGGAAGAAGCAATCGGTGCGTCACGCTCGGACCCTTCGCAGGCCATCAATACAACAAGCGATATTATTGAAATAACTGTACGCAGCTTAAACACAGCACCCTCCTGAGAACATCAGCCGACCCTAGACAATAATAACTTCAAGGGAAACACCAAAAGAAAAGGCGCCGAAAATGGCGCCAAATCATCACAAATATATCTTATCGTATCAGGTGCTGGTGATTGCCAGAAACACCAAGATAGCTACGCAAATAATCGCCGTCCATTTGCCCAGCTTCAGAAAGCCGTGGTAGGTTTTTTCCTGGTCGTAGACATCCATGGACCCGTGTTCGTGCTCAGACATTTTACTCTCCCGTATTTGTGTTTTCCAACCTTTGCCATGAAACCGCCGCGAATGGAAGCAGGATTACGTGCGGCTCTTCGTCGTGGTTCAGATTATCTGCCACAGCCAAGCATCATCAGCGCGGCGCTCGCGCCGGACTTTTCCGTCCTGATGCAGATGGTTAAGATGCCCGTATGCCTCCACCAACGCCAACCCGTATTCACCCTCGCCAATACTGCGCTTGAATAAGGGCGCGAAGCATTCGGCAGCCGTCTGCGGTGCTTCCAGATGTTTTTCCAGCCGTATCAACGCGCTATGATGGTTGTCTACTAGCTGCGTCATACGATGCGGCAAGCCAACGAAAGGCAGCTTGTGCCCGGGCAACACGAAATGCTTGTCATGCGCCATCAACCCCAACCGCTCGCAACTTTCCAGCCAATCCCCTACGGGATCAGCCTCCGGCTCCGTTGCATAGACGCCCAGATTTGACGAAATCCCCGCGATCACTTGATCGCCCGAGATTATCAAGTCATCGTCCAAACTCCACAACGTGGCATGTTCGGGTGCGTGACCATGCCCGATATGCACCTCCCAGCGTCGCCCGCCAATGGTCAACACGTCGTCCTGTTTGATCCGCTGGAAGCCCAAAGGCATCGGGGCAACGACATCGGCAAAGTTGAACGGTCGCTCGGCTTTGCGCTTATCGTAGAACGCGCTGTCCATGCCTGCCGCACGGTAAAATGCCAGCGTTTCTTCTGGCCAAACGGTCTGCACATCCAGCGTTAACATCCGTGAGAACAACCAAGCCGTGCGTGTCGTCCACAGCTCTGCGCCGTGGTCAGATTGCAACCACCCCGCCATGCCGACATGATCGGGGTGATGGTGCGTTACCAACACCCGCGAGATCGGCTTCCCTTGCAGCGGGCCAGCCATCAGCTTTTCCCAAATTTCGCGCCCGCGTTTGCTGTTGAAGCCGGTATCAATCACCGTCCAGCTATCGCCATCATCCAGTGCATAAACGTTGACGTGGTCAAGACGCATCGGCAGCGGTAGGCGCATCCACAGCACCCCGTCTGCCACCTCAATGGCCTCGCCCTCTGCTGGCGGTTCTTCGTGCGGAAAATGTATCATGGTAAGCGCTCCTTAAGCACCAAGGGCTTCCGCATCCAGCGCGTATAGGCTGGAGGCCCCTTCCCGCGCCGCACTGCAAAGCGCATCAACCTGTTGCATTGTTTGGCGAATATGGAACCGCGCCAACGGCATTCGGCTTGCATCGGCCATCGCGGCCTTCAGCAAATAATGCCCCCCAAGTGCCAACGCAAAAGCCCTTAGAAAGGGTACTGCGCCTGCAAATCGGTCGTTCATGGGCGCGTCCACCATCCAGTGTGTCGCCGCGTTAAGACTCATCTCCGCGCCGGCAAGAAACGCCGCTAGATCGGGTGCGGTACTTTCGGCCACCGCCGCCGTTAAGCTGATTTCGTTCAGCAGAGCGAACGCCGCCACGCCGCCGTCCATTAACTTTCGCCCAACCATATCCATTGCCTGAATGCCGTTTGTACCCTCGTAAATCGCCGTAACCCGGACGTCGCGATAAAACTGCGCCGCACCGGTTTCTTCGATGTAGCCCATGCCGCCATGCACCTGCACGCCAATTTCGGCGACCTCGCAGCCGGTGTCCGTGCCAAATGCCTTGGCTATGGGCGTCAAGAACGCTGCGCGTGCGGCTTGCAGCTGCGCCGCCTCGCCATCCAACCCTTTTGACAAATCCGTGCTAATCGCCGCATCCAGAATGATCGCGCGCGCGCTCGACGTCAGGGTTTTCATCATCATAATATTGCGTCGCACATCGGCGTGATCCAGAATAGTCCCCGTCCCGCCCTCAATCGGGCTACGCCCCTGCTTGCGCTCCGAAGCGTATTCCAGCGCCTTTTGCGTGGCAGCTTCGGCCTGACTAAGCCCTTGAACACCAACCCCGATGCGGGCGTTATTCATCATCGTGAACATCGCGGCCATACCGCCACCTTCGGATCCCACAATCCAGCCGGTAGCGCCTGCAAAGTCCATAATTGCGGTCGGCGAACCGTGCAGACCCATCTTATGCTCAAGGCTTATCGCAGCCGCATTATTCGACACCCCCGGGTTGCCGTTTTCGTCGGGGATGAACTTTGGTACCAGAAACAGACTGATCCCTTTTGTGCCAGCTACCGCACCGGGTAGCCGCGCCAAGACCAGATGGCAGATGTTTTCAGCAACATCATGATCCCCCCAACTGATGAAAATCTTTTGACCGGTTACCGCATATGTCCCGTCACCATTATCCTCGGCCTTGGTGCGTAGCGCACCTACATCGGATCCCGCACCCGCTTCCGTCAGGTTCATTGTTCCAGTCCATTGACCCGAATTCAACTTGGGCAAATAGAGCGCCTTTATCTCGTCACTCGCATGATGCTCCAACGCCTCGATCTGGCCCTGAGTCATCAGCGGGTTCAGCGCCAGCGACAGGCAAGCGCCACTCATCATCTCGCCAACACAGGAGGTCAGCGCCAGCGGTAATCCCATCCCCCCGAACTCGGGGTCACCGGCCATACCAACCCAGCCACCCTCTGCAATCGCCTTATACCCACCGTCAAACCCGGGCGAGCATCTCGCCACACCGTTTTCCAACTTCGCCGGATGCAAATCCCCTGCGACATTCAAGGGCGCCAGAACTTCGTCCGACATCCGCGCCGCTTCACCAAGAATTGCCTCTGTCATCTCGGACGTTGCCTCAGCGAACTTTTCAGTCGCGGATAAGCGTCCCGCATCCAGTACATTGTCCAGATAAAAGGCCATTTCTTTGATTGGCGCGCGATATGGCATATGAATCCCCAAGTTTTGTTCTTTGCCAAGCGACGTTAGTTCAGTTAATGCTGCGCTGCAAACACCTAACACAGAAAACGCAGCGTCAATATGATCAGCAACACACAAAGACTTAGCCCAAAAGATATACCCGCCGCCGCCGCCATGTTACGAAGCGGAGAACTCGTCGCCTTCCCGACAGAAACGGTATATGGACTGGGCGCGGACGCACGCAATGACCGCGCCGTCGCTGGCATTTTCGCCGCCAAATCGCGGCCGCAATTCAACCCGTTGATTGTTCACGTAGCAAACCTCGCCGCCGTCGAGGAGATCGCCGAAATACCCTCTCAAGCCCGTTCCCTTGCTGCGGCCTTCTGGCCGGGGCCCCTAACCTTGGTCCTCCCAACCCGCGCTGACAGCGGACTGTCCGATCTGGTCACAGCAGGCCTTGATACCGTCGCCGTTCGCATCCCTTTCAATCCAATCGCGCAGCGTTTATTGCAAGAATTCAACGGCCCCGTCGCCGCCCCCTCCGCCAATCCATCGGGGAAAATCAGCCCGACAACCGCGGGTCATGTGCTCGACGGGCTATCCGGTAAAATCGCGGCAGTCATTGATGGCGGGCACTGCGATGTAGGTCTGGAATCCACCATCGTCGGGTTTGACAACGGCCCTGTACTGCTGCGCGCTGGTGGCCTGCCCGTTGAACTGCTTAACGCCGTTCTACGTCGCGAAATCGGTCAAAACACCGCAACCTCGATCAGCGCACCGGGGCAATTGAAATCCCATTATGCGCCAAAAGCCATGCTGCGACTAAATGCCGAAGCCCCCGAACCGAACGAGGCATGGCTTGCCTTTGGCCCGCACAGCTTCAACGCGCCGTCCCTAAATCTATCGCAAACCCGCGACCTGACCGAGGCCGCCGCGAACCTCTTCGCTCATCTGCATGCACTTGATAAAATTGCTGCGCGGATTGCCGTGGCACCGATTCCAACAACGGGCCTAGGCCTTGCCATAAATGACAGATTGGAACGCGCTGCCAGCTAGGCCCGACCACCCTCGGCAGACAACATGGCGGGATTAAAACCAAGGCTGCTCATCGCGGCATTCCACTTTTTACCCCATGGTGTATTGAATACAATCTCGGGGTTGGCATCGCAAATCAACCAACCGTTGTCCTGAATTTCAGCTTCCAGTTGGCCCGGACCCCATCCAGAATACCCAAGCGATAACAAACGTTTATCGGGGCCTTTGCCATCTGCCATATCCTGCAACACGTCCATCGTCGCGGTCATGCCAAAATCGTCGCTGATCGCCATCGTGCCGCCCTTGGTGAAATAGTCGGTTGAATGCAGCACAAATCCGCGCCCATGCTCGACAGGCCCACCAAACAGAACCTGCGGTCCGTTGGCGGCATCTTCGCCCTCAATCCCCAACTGCTCCATCAGTTCTGAGAATTCCAATTGGTGCGCCGGTCGGTTAATCATCAACCCCATCGCCCCTTCGGGCGTGTGCGCACACATAAAAATCACCGCGCGATCAAATCGCGGGTCCCCCATCCCCGGCATGGCAACCAGAAATTTCCCGTCCAAAAATGGCAGTTCTTCAGCTAATGTTTCATTCATATTCTAAAGATGCCCCTCCGCGCACGACTTTACAAGCCAACGCCTCGCTAGAATGTGACTTTTCCTTTCGAAATTCGTCCCTATGTTAATGCAAATGATGAAATCTTTGATAATTGCCGCAATGTTTTTACCCGCCGTCACCCGCGCGGACGAAATCTATGGCAACGTCGATTTCCTGAACGGTTGGCGCCTAAGCGACGGCAGCTATCAAACCGCCATTGATTTCGACCTGAACGACGGTTGGAAAACATACTGGCGAACGCCGGGCCCCGCCGGAATTCCACCGTTTTTCAATTGGGGCGGTTCCACCAACATCGCGAACATCGAAATCGACTGGCCCACCCCGCACGTGTTTGAAACCTATGGCCTCACATCCATC
>CALCGO010000169.1 GCA_937901055.1 uncultured Rhodobacterales bacterium | reverse complement strand
GTCTTAACTGCGGTTGGGAACATCCGTTGTGGTTTGCGGATGATGTGGGTGTTGTTGAAACCAATGGCTTCACGCGACAGAACTGGTTTGAACCGGTGGGGAAAGAAGTCCGAATGCTTCGCGAGACTGTCGGTGTAATCGACATCTCGAATTTCGCCAATTACATGATTGAAGGACCAGGGGCGGCAGATTGGTTAAATGCTTTACTGGCGAATAACATGCCAACTGAAATCGGTCGGTCCTGCCTGACACCGCTGATTGGTGTTCGTGGTGGCGTGGCGGGTGACTTTACAGTCACCAAACTGGCAGATGATACATTTGTGATGGTCGGGTCGGGGATGGCCGAAAGGTATCACCAGCGTTTCTTCAATATGGTCCCGCTACCGGAAGGTACGACGTTTGAGGTGCAAACGGATGATATTTGCGGGTTTAATGTTGCAGGCCCAAAGTCGCGCGATTTGTTGCAGCGGTTGACGAACGCCGATCTGTCAACTTCGGAATTTCGATTTATGCGATCCAAAAGCATCGAAGTTGCGGGCGTCCAGACAATCGCAATTCGTGTCAGCTTTACCGGCGACTTGGGTTGGGAACTACACTGCGCTGCGAAGGATCAGGTTAAACTCTATGCTGCGCTGTTAGAGGCTGCAAAAGATGTCGGCGGTGGTCCGGTGGGTGGCCGCGCTCTCGGTTCGTTGCGAATCGAGAAGGGCTATGGAAGTTGGGGCCGCGAATATAGTCCGGAGTACTACCCGAACGAGGTTGGACTGGACACATTAGTCAAGCCGGCCAAGGAGTTTCTGAACAAGGCTGCTTACATGTCCGTTAAGGACGAGGAACCTCGGGAGCGGCTAGCAATCTTTGAGGTGGAAGTCACAAATAACGCAGACGCCACAGGTGGCGAGCCGATATTCCTAAAGGACGGAACGGCGGTTGGGCGCGTCACCTCTGGCGCGTTCGGGTATTCGGTGGGGAAATCCTTAGCCCTCGGATTCGTTAAAAGAGGAACCGCCGAGCCCGGGGATACAGTGGAAATATTTATTCTCGGCAAACCTCACGACGCAGTCCTGCTAGCTGAACCACCATTTGACCCATTGGGCGCTAAGCTACGTGCATAAAGGCAAATGGCGAACTGTTGCCGTGATCGTTGAGATGCTATTCCATTGGCGCCGCGCCACCGGCGGCTATTCGCGATTCCATATACGTCGCAAGTCGATCCGGCACGGCTTCGCCCGTCTGCGGCGTTACAAAATCCCTGAGCGTCCGTTGCCATATCTGCGTCGCCCGATCAGCCGAGGTTTTTGCCCCGGCATCTTCCCATGCACCGAAATTTTGCAAATCTGCCACCAACGGTTCGTAAAAAGCTGTTCTATAACGATCCATTGTATGCTTGGTTGCAAAGAAATGCCCCCCCGGCGCTACGTCCTTAATAGCGTCAAATCCGATTTCAGCCGCAGTTCCGCTCGGTTTTATGCAAAGCTCTGCCATAACCTGAAGAGCCTCTACATCGTTGATGAATTTCTCGTATCCGAAGGATAAACCACCTTCCAACCACCCAGCCGCGTGTAATGTCATCGTGGCGTTTGCCATCATCGCTCCCCACAATGCCATATTGGTTTCGCTTGCGGATTGCATGTCTGGTGTGTTGGAGGCCGCCCCCGTCGCGGAGCGCCAAGGCAGCCCGATGTGACGCGCCAACTGCCCGCCGCCTATTTGCATTTTTACATGCTCCGGCGTGCCAAATGCAGGCGACCCGGATTTCATATCAACGTTGGAGCTAAACCCACCATAGCTGACTGGTGCACCTGCTTTGGACAGTTGAGCCAAGGTGATACCCGCCAAAGCTTCGGCGTGTTGCAGCGTCAGTGCGCCTGCGACTGTCACCGGTGCCATCGCGCCTGCGAGGCAAAAGGGTGTAATCACAGTCATTTGACCTGCGCGGGCGAAGTCTATGATCCCCTGAGCCATGGGATTGTCTAACATTCGTGGCGAGTTGGTGTTGATAATTGTCGTAACCCAAGCGCCATCCGCAAAATCATCGTCCGAGAGGTTAAACCCTATCCGGATCATTTCGAACGTTTCGAGCGCCTGCGCCTGCCCACGTGAATAGACATGCAACGGTTTGTCAGAAAGCTCCATCTGAGCTCTAACCATATCGTAATGGCGAAACTGTATAGGCACATCTTGCGGTTCGGCTGATTGGCCAAGCATGTGAATAACATCAAAACTTTGCGCGAGCTTCGTCGTTTCTTCGTATGCCTGAAGGGAGCCGGGGCGGCGGTCTCGTTCAAAATCTGTGACGTTTGGGCAACCGGACCCCGGTGCGAATATCACAGTACCGTTCGTGTAATCCTGCTCGCGCGTGGGGTTTATGGCACGAAGCCGTATATTCGACGGCGCTGTTTGCAGGGCAGCCTCGACGATGTCGCGTCCTATAAACACCATGTCTTCTTCGACTTTTGCACCCGCAGCCGCAAAAATTTTGCGGGCTTCGGGTAACAATACCTTTATCCCTAATTCTTCGAGTACCCGCAAAGACGTATCGTGGATCGCGTTTACCTCATCATCCGAGAACACCTTTTGGGGCTCGAACGGATGTTTCAGCTGCCTGTACCGCAAAGAGCGTGCTTCCATGGGCGTGTCTGTTCCGGCATTTCGGCGGCGCCCGCTCCGTGCGTTAGTTCTCTTTTCCGTGCTCATTTGTTCCATATTACCCCTACGACCTCATCTTTTCGCCAGCCGGGTCGAACGGCGGTTCTAATGCAATAAGTGCTGCTCTGCGGACGCCGAGGATTTCGATTTCGAACAGGCCAGCGTCATCGCGCTTGGCAAGCTCACTCGGCAGATAGGCTTGCGCCATAGATTTTTCTATGCCGTGTGCGTATCCACCCGAGGTCACCCACCCAACAACACGCCAATCACCGTCGCGGCCACTTGCGGGTTTCGGAATTTCCTCGCCGTTTACGTCAAAACGATGGGCACCAAACCCGTGTGCAGGTTCGACCGTGCCATAGTTCGTGTCTCCGATTTTGGCCCACACGGGTTCATCGGCAATGACGTCAGCATCCCCGGACTCAACGATAAACGAAACGCGGCTCAGTTTTAGGCCCGTTTCATATTCCTGTGTCGCGGCCTCTTTCCCGATAAAACTGTCTTTTGAAAGCTTGATGAAGCGACCCATATCCGCTTCAAAAGGTCCGTATATTGGGCGCAATTCGGCGAACCATGTCGGGAAATTCTTCTCGAGGCGCATTGACAGCAAGGCACGCATACCAAAATCGACAATGCCGAATTCCGCACCGGCCCGCTTTATGCTCTCATATACCTTGCGTTCATAGGTCGGTGCCATCCAAATTTCATATCCCAAATCACCGGTATAGGTCATTCGGTTGACCATACAGGGCGCACCGGCCACCGCCATTTCACGAAAGTCCATGAAGCGGAATCCAGTACTTGAGACATCCACGTCACACAGCTTTTCCAGTACCTTGCGAGCATTTGGGCCTGCAATAGATAGCCCGACCAGCGTTTGGTCAAAGCGATGGATATGCACCGAATTGTCCTTCGGTAAGTGCTGTTCAAACCAGCGCATATGATAGACTTGGGCACTGGATGACCCCCACACGATAAAGCGGTTCTCAGCAGCTTTTGCGATGGTGAAATCGCCAATAAGCTTGCCGTTTTCGTTCAACATCGGTGTTAGAACAATCCGTCCAACCATTGGCATGGTGTTGGTCATTAGGTGCGAAAGCCAACCTTCTGCCCCCGTACCGGTGATCTCGTATTTCGCAAAGTTGGCGATTTCGGTTACACCGACGGAGTTGCGAACGCCGCGTACCTCGTTCCCGACATGTTCGAAATCATTCGAGCGATGGAAGGAATGAATATCTTTGGCCTCTTCGCGAGTAGGTGCGAACCACAAGGGTGTTTCCAGCCCCCAACTATCACCCATTACCGCATTGTTCCGAACCATCGTGTCGTAGAGCGGAGTTGTTTGCTGCGGTCGTGCAGCAGGAAGCTCTTCATTTGGATAGGAAATCGAAAAACGCCGTGAATAGTTCTCGCGAACCTTTGCATTGGTGTACCTAAGTGTCGCCCATTCCCCGAAGCGTGAAACGTCCATTCCAAATACATCAAAACCGGGATCGCCATCGACCATCCAATTTGACAATGCTAACCCGATACCTCCCCCCTGCGAGAACCCGGCCATCACCGCGCAAGCAGACCAATAATTGGTTAGTCCTTGCACCGGTCCTACGAGCGGGTTCCCGTCTGGCGCAAACGTAAATGGTCCGTTGATAACTTGCTTAATTCCGGCATTCTCTAGCACAGGAAAATGCTTGAAAGCAACTTCGAGCGACGGTGCGATGCGTTCCAGATCCGGCTCCAACAACTCATGACCAAAATCCCAAGGCGTATTTAGCGGCGACCAAGGTTTACAGGCTTTTTCATACGTTCCGAGCAGGATTCCGTTGCGTTCCTGCCGTGTATAAATCTCGCCTTTGAAGTCGATAACGCCGACTAACTCGCGACCTGTTTCTTGATTGAACTCCATTACCTCGGGAACGTCATCGGTCAGCAAATACATATGCTCCATCGCCAGCAGTGGCAGTTCCAACCCTACCATCCGCCCGATTTCTCGTGCCCAGAGGCCACCGGCATTTACGATGTGTTCACACCTTACGGTGCCCTTTTCGGTGATTACATTCCACGTACCGTCCGCGTCTTGCGTAATCTCTTCCACCTTGTTTCGAAGTTCGATTGATGCACCGAGCACCTTAGCAGCTTTCGCATAGGCGTGGGTTGTTCCTGACGGATCAAGATGCCCTTCGACGGGGTCCCAAAGCGCGCCGACAAAGTTTCCTTCGTCCATTAATGGGAACATTGCTTTCGCTTCCCGCGGGGTGATCAACTCGGTTTCCATTCCCAAAAGTCGCCCGCGTGCGTGTGTCTGGCGCAAAAAATCCATACGCTCGGGGCTGTCGGCCATCATCACGCCACCGGTCAGGTGTAGGCCACACGACTGACCTGAAATCTTTTCCAATTCTTCATAAAGAGA
>CALCGO010000168.1 GCA_937901055.1 uncultured Rhodobacterales bacterium | reverse complement strand
CTGTCAAGAAGTTGCGGATCGAAGATTTGTAACCTTCGTGGTCGAACAAATTCCATGTGACAGTTACGTCTGGATTTTCAGCTTCAAATCCCGCGATGACAGCTTCAAAAGCAGCCTTTGGCGCGGGGTCTGATGTATCAGTATTGATAACAATTTCTCCGGCGTAGGCAGTAGTGCCCAGCACCGCACTCGCTGCAAGAGCAGCTAGGTTTTTCTGAATAATATTAGTCATTGACTTCCTCTCCTATTTAGTTCCAAATAATGGAACAGTGTTTTATTAATTGAAACTATGTTCAAAATGTATATGGTTGTCAACAGCCGCGAACACCAATGTGCGCGAATTGCGGGAATGAACAAACTATGACCGAAATAACGAAAACTGATGGAACCGTGGGTAAAGCGCTGGCTTTATTGGACGAAGTAGCCGCTATCGGGCGTCCCGTGCGGTTCACAGAGCTACTTTCAAAAAGCACCTATCCGAAGGCTACGCATTATCGATTACTGCAAACTTTAACGAATCAGGGGATGCTCGGATACGATCCGGACCGGCAGGAATATAGTTTAGGCGTTCGGTTAGTTCGATTAGCGCACGCCGCTTGGCAACAAAGCTCGCTGGCTCCGATTGCGCGGCCATTCCTTGATGCTCTCTCTACAAAGGTAGGTGAGACAGTTCACCTTTCACAACTCGACAGCGGACAGGTTCTTTACGTGGACAAGCGTAATGCCACGTCGCCTATCGAAATGTTCTCGCAGGCTGGCAAGGTTGGTCCAGGATACTGCACTGGCGTTGGCAAAGTCATGATGGCGTTTCTAGACCAGAAACAACAAGAACGCGCGATCGGCCAACAGGCATTCCTCGCTTATACGGACAACACACTGACGACACCCGAAGCCCTGCGCGATGAGTTGGACGCCATTCGGAAGGCAGGAATTTCCTTCGATCGCGAAGAACATGAACCTCACATCATTTGCATCGCTGCGCCAATTCTAACGAATAGTGGGCGGGTCGTTGGCGGGCTGTCGATTACAAGTTCGACACAGCGCCACTCTTTGGCTGATTTAGAAAAACTAAAACCAGAGCTGCTCGCTACGGCTCAACACATTGGTGAGGCTGCCGAATCGTGGCATTTTCCCGAAAACCGCAACTAACGACCTATAAGGAATATTCGCATGTCTGGCGTTACACTTTCAAATTTGACCAAGAGCTACGGACCTGTTCAGGTCATTCACGGCGTCGACCTAGAGATTAACGATGGAGAGTTCTGCGTCTTTGTTGGACCGTCGGGTTGTGGAAAATCAACGTTGCTTAGAATGGTAGCTGGTTTGGAAGAAACAACAAGCGGTCAAATTTCGATAGGTTCGAGAGATGTCACAACTGTTGATCCAGCCGATCGTGGCGTGGCAATGGTATTTCAGACATACGCGCTCTATCCGCATATGACCGTTGCTGAAAATGTCGGCTTTGGCTTGAAGATGAATAAAGTTCCCAAAGCGGAGATCGCACGTAAGGTTAAAGAGGCCTCGGACATCCTTAAACTTGGCCCATATTTGGATCGTAAACCCAAAGCCTTGTCTGGTGGCCAACGCCAGCGCGTTGCCATCGGTCGTGCAATCGTTCGGGGACCAAAAGTTTTCCTGTTTGACGAACCTCTTTCAAACCTCGACGCAGAACTTCGTGTCGGAATGCGTGCAGAAATCGCACGACTTCACAATGAAATCGGTGCCACGATGATCTATGTGACGCACGATCAGGTCGAAGCGATGACTCTTGCCGACAAAATTGTTGTTCTAAGAGATGGGCATATTGAACAGGTCGGCTCACCTCTCGAGCTATACCGCAATCCCGACAATAAATTTGTTGCAGGTTTCATCGGATCGCCGGGAATGAACTTCCTGAAAGGCGTGGTTACTGCTAGCGGCGTCGAAATCGCAGCCCTTGGCAATCAATTAATCTCTACGAATATAGCCTTACCGCCGAAGGGTTCGTCAGTTGTTGTCGGAATTCGACCACAACACACTACAATCAAAGATAGTGACGGCAACTTCACTGTAGATATCACAGAACAATTGGGTGGCGTATCCTACGTCTATCTTAATGCCCCAACAGGTGAGCGTGTCGTTGTGGAATCGAAAAATGAAGGAGGCGTAATAACCGGATCGGGCATCAGCGTCTCTATTGATGAAGAAACCGCCATGTTCTTCGACGAAACAACAGGTGCGCGGTTGCGCTAATAACCTCAGAATATTTGGATTAAAACGACAATGCCCAGACTATCAAACTTCCGTCATTCATGGAATTTCAAAGAAGGATTTTCCATGTCCTGGACAGCTGAACCGTTTAAAGACTGTGTCGTCGACTTACCACACACCGCAGTCGAACTTCCGCTCGATTATTTTGACGAAACTAGCTATCAGCGCGAATTTACATACCAAAAGCATCTGAATTGGAGCGACGACTTCGCCAACAAGGAAGTCAGTCTAGTTTTTGACGGCGCAATGGCGAATACACGTGTGTTTCTGGACGGTGTACAGATCGGTGGCCACAAGGACGGCTATACGCCTTTTGAAATTCGGTTAACACCTTACCTGAAAACGGCAGGCAACTTGATTACAGTTTGCGTAGACGGTTCTGAGAACCCCGAAATACCACCGTTTGGTGGGCAAATCGACTATTTAACTTACGCCGGAATTTACCGCGAAGTTTGGTTAAAGGTCACAGATCGCCTTTCAGTCCAAAACATAATGATAGAAACAGACAAGGTTCTTGATACGAACAAATCAGTGAAGGTTAGTTGCTTCCTTTCTAATCCGGATGATCTGGCTCTAAGCGGAACTCTGAAAGCAGAAATTCTCGACGCGGATTCAAACGTGATTGCTGTACAGTTTGCAGAAATCATTGGCTTGAAAACAACTATCGATTTTTTCGAACTGGCAGATATTCATCTTTGGACACTCGAAAACCCCTACCTGTACCAAGTTCGGGTTTCCTTAGATTCAGACAAAGGCATTGATCGCATTATCCAAAAAATTGGTTTCCGCACTGCCGATTTCGCGGCCGATGGCTTCAGGTTAAACGGCGAAAAACTGAAATTGATTGGTCTTAATCGCCATCAGTCTTTCCCTTATTCCGGATATGCACAAGGCCCAGCCTCGCAAGAACGGGACGCAGATATTCTAAAGTATGACCTTGCCTGCAATATTGTTCGTACTTCGCACTACCCGCAGTCAAACGCATTTCTAGACCGGTGCGATGAAATCGGTTTGCTGGTTTTGGAAGAAATACCCGGTTGGCAACACATAGGTGGCGACGTCTGGAAAGACGAGTCTGTGCAAAACGTACGACGCATGATCGAGAGGGATTGGAACCATCCTTCGATAATCCTGTGGGGCGTTCGAATAAATGAATCTGACGACGATGATGCGTTCTACCAGCGAACAAATGCAATGGCTCATCAACTTGACTCCACGCGCCAAACCGGTGGAATTCGAAAACACGCAGGCAGTTCCCTGCTGGAAGATGTCTACACCATGAACGATTTCGTTCTGGGCGAGTTTGAGATACCCCACGTAAATCAACCACTAACATCACTGCGAAACCAATCGGAAGTTACGGGGCTGCCTCAAAAAGTTCCCTATTTGGTCACCGAGTACAACGGGCACATGTTTCCAACGAAAGTAACAGACCAAGAACAACGCCAAGTCGAACACGTCACGCGACATTTGGAGGTACTGAATGCGGCATACGGGGACGATAACATCGCCGGCTGCATCGGTTGGTGCATGTTCGATTACAACACACACAAAGATTTCGGTTCTGGTGATCGCATCTGCCACCACGGCGTCCTGACAATATTCCGCGAGCCAAAATTCGCTGCGTATGCCTATGCAAGCCAAGGGTCCCCGAAAAATCGTGTGGTTTTGCAGCCGGTAACTTATTGGGCTCGCGGCGAACGTAATATCGGTGGCACCTTGCCGCTCATGATCCTGTCGAACTGCGACTTTATCCGATTATCATTCCCAAATGGCACAAGTATTGACCTTCAGCCAGACACCGAGACTTTTGCACACCTCCCCCACCCACCTTTCATGCTTAGCGAAAGCGATTTATCGGGCAGTGAAGTCGGACAGTGGGGTATGCGTTGGATGGATATCGAGATGGTTGGTTACGTTAATAACATGCAGGTGGTTTCACGAACGCTACTCGCAGACCCAGTAGCCACATCGCTCGCGGTTACTGCTGACCGCTCAGTCCTAACCAATGACCGAAATGAAGTAAGAATATCAGTAAAAGCATTGGATCAAGCAGGTAACTTGATGCCATATATTGATCTCCCGATAACCATCGAAATTGAGGGCTCTGCAAAACTGATCGGCCCTGATGTAACAAGTTTGAAGGGGGGAGCCACTGCGTTTTGGATTAGATCAACGCGAGAATTGGGCGAGGCGGTTATCGGTGTACATAGCGCTAGATTTGCGGTTGAAGAAATTCACTTTTCTGTCGAAAACTAGATGCAGAACTCTATAGGTGATGCGCGCTCGAGATATGGGGATATCTCTTTTTCAAGTAGTGGCGCATGCAGTCAACACCGTTAAAATAAACATGGCGAACTAGCAAAACGGCGGCAACGGACTTCAGAGCTATAGTCTCCGGCGATATTTGTATCGTGAGGCGACTTAGTTTCCACGCTGTGCTGGCAGTAGACTTGCCTGATCGAATTGAGTCGTAATCTTAAAAATCATACCTACCAGCCCCAACTGAATGGTCCGGTTTGGAATATTCCACAGATAACGGTCGCGCTTACAGCGAACGGCACTGTCCGCCCTAATCGGCCACGTCTACTTCCGGCCCTTAGTTGCCATTCATTCAGCTCTAAATATTGCGGCGCAGCGTCTAGCTTGCTGACATTCACAGATAGGGATTGTTGTTATAATTGAGGGCCGCAATGCAGAACTTCGCTTGCGATCGAACAAATTGTTGATCCTCACTCAAAGGATTGCTTTTAAGAGTTGCAAATTTTGTTTATCGGTAATTCTAGATTTGCTATATATCGACCTTCAAAATGTTAGGAAAAACGATGTTGTCTGGAAAACTGGCGGTAATCACTGGCTCTAACTCTGGGATCGGTCTTGGGATTGCTAAAGTGCTGGCAAAACAGGGGGCGGATATTGTTATTAATTCATTCAGCGACACGTCCGACGATTATGCTATCGCGACAGATATTGCATCAGAGTTCAATGTTAACGCACGCTATATATCCGCTGATATGTCTGACGCCGCACAATGCCGCGCGCTTATTGCGCAAGCAGGTGAAGTCGATATTTTGGTTAATAACGCTGGTATTCAACATGTAGCTCCGATCGAAGAATTTCCGATTGATACCTGGAACGCAATCATTGCCATCAATATGTCGTCAGCTTTCCATACGAGTGCGGTGGCAGTAGACGGAATGCGTAAACGCGGCTGGGGGAGAATTGTCAACATTGCTTCAGCACATGGATTGACGGCCTCGCCATATAAGTCTGCTTATGTAACTGCAAAACATGGGATCGTTGGATTAAGTAAAACCGTAGCGTTAGAAACTGCCGAAGATCCAATCACTTGTAACGCCATCTGTCCGGGCTATGTTTTAACCCCTTTGGTTGAAGCTCAAATTCCCGACACGATGGAGCAATACGGTATGGACCGTGAAACTGTTGTACGTGATGTTCTGCTGCAGCGCCAACCATCTAGACAATTTGCGACGACCGAACAGATCGGTGGAACAACCGCATTTTTATGTTCGCCGGCTGCGGATCAAATTACAGGAACAACTATATCCGTCGATGGTGGATGGACTGCGTTGTAGTAATTTCACGATAAACTGTTTCGGCTCTCCGCCTTGGGCGATCAAAGTTGCTTCCGGCCCAAACCCGACGTTCTCCAGACAACGCCTTGCAGCGGTGCGACCTCCCAAGGGCGGTCATTCGAAGATTGCGTCGTATTACCAAATGCCAAGGCCTGCAATGCGGACGAAGCAGAACTATATATATGAAAGATCAATTGGTGATTTCGGTCCAAATCGGTCCTTCAAGATTGTACCTATAGTTAGGTAGGGCGTTCTAAAAACCGACGTACAGGTAATTCTTGACGAATCTTACAAGCAAACAACGAGACTGCCGGTTGGACGTATTTAGTCACAAAATAGATTTTCGGGAGAAAAGAGAGAACGTGGCGAGGGGCCTTTTTTTGACCAACCAAACATGAGACAATGTTCATCAATCCAAATTATTGTACGAGGCACTTTTAATGCGTCATCTTTCATTATCCGTTAATAGCACCGGGGCGTTGTTCGGGTTGGCGGCATTTGCGACATTTTCAATCCACGACGTATTTATCAAACAACTTGGCGCCACGTACTCGCCATTCCAGATTGTGTTCTTTGGTGCACTTTTGAGTTTTCCTCTCATCACGATAGTATTGATGAGCGACCAAAAACCAGGAACGTTGCGACCGGTACATCCATGGTGGCTCGCATTGCGGAGTGTCAGCGGTTCAACAGCAGCTGTCTGCGCGTTCTACGCCTTTGGTCAGCTCCCGTTATCTCAAGTATACGGCATTCTTTTTGCTGCCCCTTTGATAATAACAGTTCTGGCTATCCCGATGCTTGGTGAAACCGTTCGCCTTAGGCGTGGGCTTGCTGTTTTCTTAGGTTTGGTTGGAGTTTTGGTTGTCTTACAGCCCGGCTCGGCTCCTATGAGTAGCGGACACATCGCGGCCCTCGTTGCGGCTTTTGCCGGTGCTCTAAATTCCATCATCGTTCGAAAAATAGGTAATGACGAAAGAGGTGTCGTCATGATCTTGTATCCGATGTTGACAAATCTTGTTCTGACGGCCGTGATCTTGCCTTTCGTTTACGTGGAGGTGCCCATTGGAGATTTTGGATGGCTGGCGGTTGTGTCGGCACTAGCACTATTGGCTATGGGATTTCTGATCTCTGCTTACACGCGCGGTGACGCCATAATCGTTGCGCCGATGCAGTATTCCCAAATTGTCTGGGCCGCCATTTTCGGAGCTCTATTGTTCAGTGAGTACCCAGAATGGCAAACCTATGTAGGAACGGTCATAATTGCACTGTCTGGAATCTACATTTTGAAACGAGAAACCACGGGTGATGTTTCCAGAAACACGCCTGTTCTCAAAACCCGTACGCGAATTGGTCTTTCGGCAGGAATGCGAGTCGGATCAATCCTGCGCCGTAGACCTAGGAAACGCTAAACATTCGGTGGTCTGACATTTCGAAAGAATAGACCTTTTCAAAGGTGTAGGGTCAAGTTGCCATTTTTTGTTTATTAAAATCATCAAACGTTCAGTGTCCAGGATCCGCAGTTTGCACTTCGATCTGATAGCCCTCGGGATCAAGGAATGCAAAAGCGCGAATTCCCAACTCTTTATTGTAGCGAAGCTCGGTCAGTCCAGATACTTCTTCTTGGCTGACCCATCGATACCAGACATCGACATCCGGCACACGCAGACAAATTTGGCAGGTTTTGACCTCGGCCCAATGCTGCATGCCTTTGGAATCATCAACAAGTCCGATATTGGATTGACCTTCAATCAGATAAATTTTCGACCAACCCTGATCAATCGAAAGTTCGAAACCCAAGACTTCCTCGTAGAAGATCATCGCCGTCGGCAAATCGCGATAATACTGGAATATCACCGTCAAATTGAAACCGTCGGTTGGTCGCTTGATTCTGCTATCCATGTAGTGCCGCTCCGCCGCTGCAAGCCAATTAGTATAGCCATGGTATTCACGCATATTACATAATTAGCTAATCCCAAATTGTTATTTGGCGAATTGCTAACCGGTGCTTCTGGTAGATTGGAGAAATTCGATAAATATGGTCTTGTTCTTAGGTCGGCAAGAGAACAAGCACTATTTGAATGAGCGCCTTTAACACTTCTCGACTTTAGCGGACTTGTCCATTTCCGGTCCAAACAGGACATCCAAACTAAATTCAACGAGTGTCGGGGCGATGTAGCACAGGCGTTGGTACGCGCTCGTCTGTGAGGAGGTTACCCTTAGGTCCAATTGCTCGTGACACAGTGACATATCCTGCTTTCGAGCGATTTTTCGACGGGAATTCCTCTCTGCGGTCGCTTGTGTGTTTCGTTTTGCCACTAATTCGAATATAGTAAATACGACGAAACTGCTATGTGGAAATTTCTTATGAACGAATTGATCAAGCTGTCACCTCGGCAATTAGCAATTTTCCAACAGGTGCGGCGCAACGGTAGAGTGCTTGTCGAAGAGTTGGTCGAAATGTTCCGAACTACTCCGCAAACCATTCGTAAAGACCTTCAAGTTTTAGCTGATGCAAACAAGATAATGCGTTTCCATGGAGGGGCGGCGTTGCTTGCGGGTGTCGAATACACCAGTTTTGAAGCACGCAAACACATGGCGGCTAAAGAGAAAGATATAATCGGTAAAGCGGTTGCTCAGTTAATACCGAATAATATTGTTCTAATGCTGAATATCGGCACAACAACAGCAGCCGTCGCGCAACAACTGAAGCACCATGCGGGATTAAAGCTCATCACCGATAATGTTAGTATTGCCAATGATTTAAGAACTTTTTCAGGCATAAATGTGATGGTCCCAGGCGGCAGTGTTCGGCGATCCGACGGCGCGATCATCGGCGAAGCTGCCGTCGAGTTTCTCGGTCAATTTCGCGCGGATATTGCTGTTATTGGCACCGCGGCCATTGGTGATGATGGAACATTATTTGACTATGATTTACGCGAAGCACATGTCGCGCGGGCCATTATTAAGAATTCGCGGCATGTCATCCTTGCGGCCGATCACACAAAATTTGATTGCTCTGCCCCGGTACAAATCGGACATCTTTCACAAGTCGACAAATTGGTTACCGACGAATGCACAAACAGCAACATATTAGCACTTTGTCGACAGCATTACGTGGAATTGGTTAAAGCAAACACCGCTTCCAAGTAGGTTCGGCGTACGAAGAATCGATCAAGAAGCTTGACTTGCACTTTCGTTTGGATGACCATTCGAAAGGAAACAATACACAATACGAACCATTTGCGACCTAATAGATTGAGGGAAAACGACAAAAATGCTCGTAGCCACTACTCGACTTTTAATAACCATCAATACGATTCTTCTTCGTATTGGTCGAAATGTTGCGTGGGTTGCTCTTGCATTGATGGTTTTCGTAATTTTATTGCAGGTGTTTTTTCGCTACATCCTTAACAACGCGCTAAACTGGCCCGACGAAGCGGCACGTTTCCTGATGTTGTGGATGACCGGTCTGATCGCACCGTCTGCTTTTCGTCGAGGCGGTTTTGTTGCGATTGATATGCTTCCGTTGGCGTTGCCGAAAAAACCCGGACTAATCTTGACGTTATTCCTGCTTTTGGCGTCCGCGATGGTTCTTTGGGTCGGCCTTGGGCTGGGCTGGGGTCATGCCATGGGATTTGGCGGAAATTTTGATTCAGCCTCATTGCGCGTGCCTTTGGATTTGTTCGGTGGCGAAACTGTAAAAGTAAAACTCCGCTATATGTACGGATCTCTGCTTGTCGGTGTGTTTCTGCTTTTCCTTGTCAACGTTGAACTAATTTTGCGGACGATATTCGCTTTGATTAAGCCGGATCTAGACTTACCCACGGACGCCCCTGCAGTTTCGATGGAGACTGACTGATGCTTGTATGGTTTTTACCTGTATTCCTACTGTTACTAATGCTCGGTTTGCCGGTGTTCTTTGGGTTGCTTGTTGCACCGGGGGTTTTGCTTTGGCTTAGCGGGCAAGAGCGAGATTTGGCATTGTTATATCGTAACGTTTACAATGGAATGGATAGTTTTCCACTAATGGCTCTGCCATTTTTCATGCTGGCCGGCGAGTTGATGAATCGCGGCGGCATCACATTGCGACTTGTTGAATTTGCGCAAGCGTTAATGGGTCATTTCAGGGGCGGTTTGGCGCAAGTAAACATTTTGACGTCGATGCTTTTCGCAGGGCTTTCGGGGTCAGCCGTGGCAGATACATCTGCGATTGGTTCGACGCTAATTCCTGCTATGGAAAAGAACGGTTACACGCGTAAATTTGCAGCGGCTGTGACGGCAGCAAGTTCCGTAATCGGGCCGATCATTCCACCATCTGGAATCATGATTATTTATGCGTATGTAATGGGTGAAAGCGTTGCTGCGTTATTTCTAGCCGGAATTATACCAGGAATTATGGTGGGCCTTGGGCTAATGCTTGTCGTTCGCTTGTTGGCAGACCGGTACGACTTACCAAAAGCAGAACGCATCGTCGAAAAGAACCAGACTATTACTCCACTTGAAGGTCGCGTGTCCTTTGTACTTCTTCGTATAAATTTGGCAGGGCTTTTGGTTGCTATCTATACAGGTGTTCGCGCTGTTTTGAGCAGCACAGTTGGCGTCGACATTTCTGTTAACGGGTGGGTGGTGTTCCTCATCTTCCTGCCAGTCGCGCATGTATTTTTACTGCGCCTTCGTAAAAAAGTTTCGTCCGATTTCCGTGTCGTTTGCAAAAAGGCGGTTGCACCGCTTCAGACTCCTATCATTATACTTGGTGGTATACTGGTTGGTGTGTTTACACCGACCGAGGCTTCATCTGTTGCCGTTGCATACGCATTGATAATTTCATTCTTCGTATTGAAGTCGATTTCGCTCCA
>CALCGO010000167.1 GCA_937901055.1 uncultured Rhodobacterales bacterium | reverse complement strand
GGTTGCCTGGAGAAACGGCGCCGGTAGTCGCTGGCCGACTAACAAGAGAAGGTACCCGGTATGACTTTGCCTATGGACGCTCTTATCTTGCGCGCGAAAATGCCATCTCTCTTTATCAGCCCGAACTGCCTCTCAAATCCGGACGATTGGCGCCACTAGGACCTCTTGATATGGCAAACTGTCTGCGTGATGGATTGCCGGACCGCTGGGGGCGTAGGGTAATTATAAACCGCCTGACTGGAAGAAAGGGTGATGATGCAAATAATGTGGAATTCAGCGATCTGGTCTACATGCTCGAATCCGGTTCGGATCGCATCGGGGCCCTGGATTTTCAAGCATCCGCAACAGAATACATCCCGCGCGGCGGCGGAAAAACCACGCTCGACCATCTGGCTGAATTTGCGCAAAATGTCGAAGAAGGCAAACCGGTCCCGAAACAGCTTGAGCAGGCGATCCTGCATGGCAGCTCAATCGGTGGAGCACGCCCGAAAGCACTGCTTGAAGATGGTGGCCGCAAACTGATCGTGAAGTTTTCTGCCAGCAACGACGTGATTAGCATGGTCAAAGCCGAGTTCATCGCTATGCGCCTGGCCGCACGTGTCGGGATAAATGTCGCGCCGGTGGAGCTCGTACAGGCATTGGGAAAGGACGCACTAATTGTAGAGCGATTTGATCGCGTTCAAGTCGAGGGCGACTGGACCCGTCGCGCTATGGTTTCGGCGCTCACAATCTTTGGCGAAAGCGAGATTTCAGCCCACCACACTTCTTATTCAGAGTTGGCGGACCACATCCGCGCCCGTTTCATCAATCCGCGTGAAACGCTGCACGAGTTATTTTTGCGCCTGATCTTCAACGTCCTCGTTGGCAACACGGACGATCACGCCCGCAATCACGCGGCTTTCTGGGGTGGTGATATGCTCGAGCTGACGCCAGCATACGACATTGCCCCGCAAGTTCGCGCCGCACATGAAGCCAATCAGGCAATCAATATCACAGGCCGCGACCGTAGATCCCGCCTTGCGAGCTGCCTCCACGCTGCGGAGAAATTCCACCTGCAAGATGGAGAGGCACGGGATATGATATTGCAGACGGTTGATATCATTTGCCGTAACTGGCGCGAGGTTTGTGACGAGGCCGAACTGCCTGAAGTGGAAAAACTGGCGTTTGCTGGTCGGCAGTTCCTCAACGCTTATGCATTCGAAGGTTTTGCGCCAACGCCAACGCTTTGAAAAAATATTGCCTGCGTCGACAAGTGCTTTGTTGAAGCGTTTGCAAATGAAACCATCATACTCATTTTCAAGTTAGATTAACCAATATGCCCACACCCCGAGAAACCATCCTGCAAGCCCTGCTTGCGGCACTGAAAACCGTGCCCGACGCAACAATTCTGCGCGGCGCGATCCTGCCGGAACGTATACCCGCTGGCGGTCTGCTGATCCTGCGCGACGGTGATCCCGGCACGCCGGAAGTCACCCTCTCACCGCTGCAATACCACTACGAGCACAGCGCCGAAGTTGAAGTAATCGTGCAAGGCAAAACACCGGCTGACCGCGACACCGAGTTTGATGTGCTGTTGATAAAGTTGGCCAGCGCGATCACGGTCGACCGCACCATCGGCGGCCTCTGCGACTGGGTCGAAGCCGAAGCCCCGCAACCGGTCGATTTGCCGGTTGAGGGTGCGGAGGCGCTGAAAGCGGCCATCGTCCCTATCATCCTGACCTATACTACCGCCGATCCATTGGGATGACCCCCGTGGGCTGACCCTCGATCGGCTTATCTCTCTCACGACAACATAAAGGAAAACAATATGGCACGCGCACAAGGCGCGCGGTCGCTGATGGCGGCTGCGTTCGAGACAACTTATGGCACCCCGCCGCTAAGCGGCTACATGCAGATGCCCTTTGCCAGCACCTCGCTGGGGGCGGAGCAACCGTTGCTGGGCTCGGAACTTCTGGGGTATGGTCGCGATCCACTGGCCCCGATCAAGGATGCGGTGACGGCGGATGGCGACGTCGTGGTGCCGATCGACGCCGAGGCCTTCGGCTTCTGGCTGACAGCGGCATTCGGGGATCCGGTCACCACCGGCACCGGGCCCTATACGCATGTATTCACGTCGGGCAACTGGACCTTGCCGAGCATCTCCATTGAAACCGCCATGCCCGAAGTGCCGCGTTTTGCGATGTATTCCGGCTGTGTGCTCGACCAGATCTCGTGGCAAATGCAGCGATCGGGGTTGTTGACCGCCACCGCAAAATTGATCGCGCAGGGCGAGACGATTGCCATCTCTACGGACGCCGGAACACCCACCGGTTGGAACCTGCAACGGTTCGGACATTTCAACGGGTCGATCAAGCGCGATGGAACTTCACTCGGCAACATCGTTTCGGCCGACATTCAATACGCTAATAATCTCGACCGTATCGAAACCATCCGTTCGGACGGGCGTATTGACGGGGCTGATCCTTCGATTGCGGCGCTGACCGGCAAGATGGATGTGCGCTTTGCAGATCAGGTCCTGATGACACAGGCCATGGACGGCACTCCTGCCGAGTTGGAGTTCGCCTACAATCTTGGCAGTGGCGAGAGTTTGACCTTCACCGCTCACGCCGTTTATCTGCCCCGCCCACGTGTCGAAATTCAGGGGCCCCAAGGCGTGCAGGCCAGCTTTGACTGGCAGGCGGCTTACGGTGCCACCGCCGGACAGATGTGCACCGTCACCCTTGTCAACGATATCGCAACCTACTGAGGAACAACATGATCCGACTTGATCTTTCAAATGAACCCGCATGGCTAGATCTCGGCCACGGCGTTCGCCTGCATTTACACCCGCTGACCACGGCCATGATGGTGGCCTCGCGCAATGACCCGTCTGTTTCAGCTTTGGACGAAGAGGCGACAGACGAGGAAAGTGCTCTGGTGTTTGCCAAGGCGCTGGCACGCAACGCGACGCTCGACTGGGAGGGTGTCGGGGACTCTGACGGCAATGTCATTCGAACTACCCCTGAGGGTATATCGGCGCTGCTGGATGTCTGGCCACTCTTTGAAGCTTTCCAGACAAAATACGTCGCCAAAGGTCTGGTGCTGGATCAGGAAAAAAACGTCTCGTCGCCCTTGCCGAATGGGTCTTCGGCGGGGGCGACGGATATTGCCAAACCTGTCCAGAAACCTGCGAAGACTGTCCTCAAACCCTGAACCAGCCGCAAAGCTATGAGGGCTGGCAGGTCTGGGATCTGATTGTCCGCCTCGGTGGTCAACTTCGCGTTGCCCCAAGCGGTGGCGTGATCGGCTGGGACATGGGCGCAGCCTTGGCGCTCGGGTCAGCTCTGGGCATTCCGCCCATGGCCACTGTCGAGCTCCTCCCTGCCATCGAGGCTGTGATGGTACGCAAAATCAACGAACAGATGGATCAAAACAATGGCTGAAAAACGGGTCTCCGTGCGCCTTGCGGCGGTGGGCGGAAAACAGGTCAAAGCCGAGTTTGAAGGTATTGGCGAGGCCGGAAAACGCGGCTTTGGCAAGGCCTCGCGAGAGATGGAAATCGCCAATGCGCGCCTCGCCCGTTTTGCGCGGCGGGCCAAAATTGCCGCCGGTATTATGGCTGCGGCTGCTGTTGCGGCGGGCGTTTCGATGGTGCGCTCCAGCCTGCAAACCATCGACGAGCAAGCCAAGCTGGCAGCATCCCTGCGCACCACCACCGAAAGCCTGCAGGTTTTGAACCGCGCCGGCGATCTGGCCGGGGTTTCCATGGGCGAAATCGAACAAGCCACGATCCAGTTAACCAAGCGGTTATCTCAAGCTGCGGCCGGCACCGGTCCGGCAGTAGATGCCCTGAAGCAGTTGCATCTTTCGGCGATGGATATGGAAGGGCTATCTGTTGATGCCAAAATCTCAGCCATTCAGGATGCCATCGCCGAGTTCATCCCGAGCGCACAACAGGCAGCTATTGCCTCGCAGATCTTCGGGGATCGCGCGGGGTTGATTTTCACCCGCATCGATAGTGCAACTTTGCGTCAGGCCACACAGGATGTGCAGGATTTCGGGGTGGCGGTATCGGAAAGCGATGCTGCACAGATCGAGCGCACCAATGATGCGCTTTCACGTATGGGACTGTTGTGGCGCGGAATTTCTAACCAACTGGCCGTCGCCGCTGCACCGGCGCTCGAAGCAATGGCCAACGCCATGGCGGCCATCGGCAAAACCACTGGACCGCTCGGGCGCGCCATCAAGGGGCTGTTCAACCACATCGGCGAGATTGCGACCATTACCGCCACTTTCGCCACCGTGCTGGGCGGCCGGCTGGTGCTCTCGCTGGCCAAAGCGGCGCTCGGCATCAAAGGCGTGTCGCTTTCCCTCAGCGTTTTACGCGGTGCGCTAATCCGCACCGGTATCGGTGCACTGATCATCGGGGCGGGCGAGCTGATCTACTGGTT
Source organism: uncultured Rhodobacterales bacterium (assembly GCA_937901055.1). Lineage (GTDB taxonomy): Bacteria > Pseudomonadota > Alphaproteobacteria > Rhodobacterales > Rhodobacteraceae > NORP23. Next base: position 1,111 of record CALCGO010000167.1, on the reverse strand, counting down.
CGGGCAACTTGTCAAAGGCGCTGGCGGCTTTGGCGAGGCCATGCGCTTGCTAAAAGATGTGGCCATCGAAGTGTGGGAGCGCATTAAGACCGGGGCGAAATCCCTCGGCGCGACCCTGTCCTCGGTCTGGGCGCGGATCAAGGCGGGTTGGTTGACTATGCTAGCAGACATCCAGAAAACCTGGACGGACTTTCTGCATGCAATGACGCGAGGAATTGCCAATATTCCGGGCATGGACAGTGCCACGCTTGCGCTGGGCAACGCCGCGATTATGGCCGGATCTGCCTATTACGACATGGCGAGCAGCGCCGAGGAAGCGCGCGCCGCCGCCGACGGTCTGGTAATTTCCTCCCGCGAGATGGCCCATGCTGCTTTGGCCCCGCTCACCTCCATGCAGGCCCTGCGCAATGCCATGAAAGCAGGAGCCGAGGATGGCGAGAGCGGTCTTGCCGGAACCACCACGGGCCTTGTCACGTTCACGGCTCCACCGCCAGGTGGCACCGCCATCACCGCAGGTTTCGAATTCGACGTGCCCGTGCGTTTTGACACCGATCGCCTCGACGTCACCCATGATCTCGAGCGGCTCGGCTCCATCACATCCATTCCCCTAATCGAGGTTCGTCGATGAAGCAATTTTCGCAATCCCTGCAATCCCATCTTGATAGCGGCACAACTACCTTGGCCTGGTGCTGGCGTCTCACTCGCAATGATGGTGAAATATTCGGTTTTACGGATCATGACCGGCCGCTGGCGTTTGATGGCACCATTTTTGAACCGGAGAGTGGTTTCACCGCCTCGGAAATCCGTTCCGGCTCCGATCTTTCTGTCGATGCGCAGGAGGCTGAAGGCGTTCTGACCTCCGATACCATCACCGAGACCGACATTCTTGATGGCCGCTGGGATAATGCGACGGTGGAAATCTGGCGCGTGAACTGGGCCGACACCTCGAGCCGAGCACTCCTGCGGCGCGGTGCCATTGGACAGATCCGGCGTGGACGATTGCATTTCGTGGCCGAGATGCGTTCGCTGGCCCATGTACTCGGTCAGACCATCGGGCGTACATTTCAGGCGAGTTGCGATGCGGCATTGGGGGATGCGCGTTGTGGTGTGG
>CALCGO010000166.1 GCA_937901055.1 uncultured Rhodobacterales bacterium | reverse complement strand
CGGCACCTGACCATTTTCTAGAATTGCTACGCGTTTAGCGTTGATTTTACAGCATTTCTCGAATGAATTTGATATATTTTGCTCCACGCGGGAAGTCCTTTCAATCAACATTGGCTACCATTAGAAATTCTGCAAGAATAATCAATTATCTGGCAGCACCGGAATCTAAATGCTAGTTACACGATTCTGCCAATGCAACATAGACATTTCCTGTGGCCGGTTCATTGCCACACTTCCCTCCCCCCACTGATAAGTCAGTGGGGCTTCAAAAGTCGAAGGTTATACCCATGTCGAAAATCAATGGAAATCACTATATCTGCGGTAAGTGGATTGATGATGCGCCCAATGGCGTAACCGACAGCCTGAATCCCGCAACAGGCGAAGTAGTCGGGCAGGCTCCGAACGGGTCAAAGGCGCTGGCAGTACAGGCCATTACGGCGGCCCGCGAGGCATTTGAATCCACAAACTGGTCGAGTGATCCGCGATTACGCGCAAAAGTATTGCTGGAATTTGCGGATCGTATTGCCGCGCGCAAAGGTGAAATCGCGCGTCTAATGGCTGTTGAGAACGGCAAAATTATTTCCCAAGCGCTACATGAAGTTGAGGCCGGTGTAAGCGAGGCTCGTTACTATGCCGGATTAGCGCGCAACATATTTGGTCGAACATTAGAAACCGGACCGGGCAAAATGTCCCTGCTGACCCGAGAGGCAAGTGGTGTGGTTTCTGTGTATGTTCCATGGAATGCTCCTGTGACGCTTTTGGTTCGCTCAGTTGCACCCGCTCTGGCGGCCGGTTGTACTGTTGTCATCAAGCCAGCCCCGCAAACGCCATTAACCAATGCTGCCGTGATAGCTTGCTTTGACGAAATTTCGACATTACCCAAAGGCGTGATCAATTCAATCAACGATTTTGACATCGAGGTTGGCGAAGAGCTTTCAACCAACATAGAGGTCGATGTAGTTTCTTTCACTGGTTCGTCTAAGGTTGGAAAAATAATCATGTCAAACGCCGCAAACACCATCAAACGATTATCGTTGGAACTTGGTGGAAAAAGTCCGGCACTGGTTTTTGCAGATGCAGATATTGATAAGGCTGTGGCCGAGATAAAACGGGGCTCGATTACGCTAAATGGGCAGATGTGTACCGCGATAAACCGTGTGCTCATACAAGCATCTATTTATGATGTTGTGGTTAGCAGGTTAAAGAATGCTTACGAAAGAACGAAAATTGCGAATCCACTTAGCGCGGGTGTTGAGCTTGGCCCACTTGTAGATCGCGCTAACCAGCAACGCATTCTGGAGGTCATTGAGCGCGCAAGCGATGAATATGATATTGTTCTAAAAGGCGGCGCACCAGAGGGCAATCTGGCCTCCGGTTCATTCGTTACACCGTCGATATTCAAAGTCGACAACGCTTCGAGTTGGCTCCCCCAAGAGGAACTGTTTGGCCCCATTCTGTCAGTTGAACGATTTGAGGGCGAGCCCGAAGCAATCGCAGCGGCGAATGCCACGCGGTACGGTCTTGCCGCCAGTGTGTACACTCGGAATATCGACCTTTCTATGCGGGTTAGTCGGAAATTGAAGTTCGGCACAGTCTGGTTAAATTGCCACAATCGTCTATTCGCCGAAGGAGAGACCGGCGGTTATCGCGAGAGCGGAACTGGCCGATTGCATGGGGTTGAAGCGCTCGACAATTTTCTAGAAACCAAGCACGTCTATTTCGAAACCAATGCTTGATTTTGTTAATGCGTGAAATTAGACGGATATGGAATGTTGACGTGCTTTGAATCTTTTGTATATTCCGATGTATATTCCGATTGATTAGACCCAGTTTTTAATTTTTTGGCAAACCCGTCGGAAATTATGAATGCCGCCCATATGGAAGAAATTATGTTTGGTAAAATTGCAAAACTAACAATTGCCACAGTCTTAATATTCGCGAACACCGCCAGTGCGGGCGATCTTTCACTTGCGTACTTTATGAGTCCGAAGCATCCAATGAACGCTGCCGTTTTCACACCTTTCGCCGAGAAACTTGCAGAGGTGTCCGATGGGCAGCTAACCGTCACACAATACCCGGGCGGCGCGCTTAACTCCGTTGCTCCCAAACAGTACTCGATCCTGTTAGACAGCGTGGCGGACATTGTGTTTACGCTTCCTGGCTACACGGGCGATATATTCCCCATGACCAGCGTAATCTCTATGCCTGGTGTTTGTGGAAGTCCAACCGAGTGCACGACCGCGATCTTGCGGGCTCGCAGCACACTGGAGGCAGAATACGATGCCAAACTACTCGCAATCTGGACAAATGCTCCGCCAATTCTGATTATGCGAGATAAACCGGTACGTCGCCTGGAAGACCTGAACGGAATGATTATTCGGGTGACTTCGACGCGAGATATTCCATTCATGGAGGCATTGGGCGCCTCCGCAGTGACGCAACCCATCAGCGTTGTTAACCAAAACCTAACAAATGGAGTGATTGACGGCATCGCGGTAGATAGTTCCGCCATCCGTTCGTTTAGCCTGCAAGAGCCGGGTAATTATCTTACCACGTGGCTTCCCGGTTCCGGTTCAGCTTTTGTATTGCTTATGAACATTGACACTTACAACGCACTAAGCGATGAAGCGCGTGGATGGGTTGATGCAGCTTCAGACGACACGCTGTCTATGTCCGGCGCAACCGGGTTCGAGGAAGCAACAATTGACGGCATGAAAATAGCACGCGATGCCGGACTCGAAATTATTGATTTATCTGACGAGGAAAAAGCCCGTTTCAACGAAGCAATTGCACCAGTGCTGACCGAAGTCATGCAACAGTCAGCCGGAAACATGACCATCGGAGAAGTAACGGCGATTATGAAGGGCGAATAAGGCTTGAAATCCCACTCCGCAGCGCTGCTGATTTGGTTCGATAAAATACTCGGAAAATTGTCCGGATTTTTTGTGGCAACGGGCGCGATTGCAATTCTTCTATTGGTGATACTTACCTTGATTGCGGTTGTGATGCGTTACTTTTTCAACAACCCGATTTCGGGGACAGAAGATTTGTCAGCAATACTACTTACGGTTTTTGCAGGTGCATCTGTAGCTTATGGTGCACGCCATAAATCGCATGTCAGCGTCGATATCATTAGCCGTATTTTCGGTCCGAACCTCACGCGGTTTACAGACCAGTTGATGCGCGCGATTGTTGTTTTTACCGGGGTGCTGGCCACATATGCATTGTTCGCAAAAGCGTGCGGACCCGAAAAGGCATGCATCACTGGTAACTTCAATATCTCGTACCGACCATTCTATTATGCACTGGCTGCCGCAATTGGATATTTGACATTGGTGGCTATTTACCAGTTTTGGATTAATCTAGTGAAGGCTCCCGAGCCACACGATGAAGAGGCAGCAGAGTGATCGACGGCGGGACAATAGCGTTGTTGGGTTTTCTAGCACTCTTTTTACTGCTCTTCATCCGCACTCCAGTTGGTATAGCAATGCTGCTTGTGGGGACGGTCGGGATATTCTCTATTCGCTCAAAAGCGGCATTGCCGACATTGGCGGGCGAGATATTTAACGAGGCTTCAAATTACACGTTAATCATTATTCCACTTTTTGTCCTTATGGCTAACCTCGTTGGAACTGCGGGAATGAGTCGTGATCTTTATGATGCGGCGCACAAATGGCTTGGTCATTTCAAGGGTGGTTTGGCTTCAGCTACAGTTGTTGGTTGTGCGGGTTTCTCTGCGCTTTCAGGGTCATCAATTGCTGCGGCGCTTACGATGGGGCGCGTTTCATTACCAGAAATGAAAAAATTCAGATACGACGACGGGTTGGCAACCGGGGCCATTGCTGCTGGCGGCACCCTTGGCATACTGATTCCTCCCTCGGCGGGGTTCGTAATTTATGCGACGCTTACCGAAGTGAGTGTTGGGCAGCTTTTCATGGCTGGGATTCTTCCCGGATTGTTGTTGACGGTTTTGTTCATAACGGCAATTTGGATCGTGGTGACAAGGAATCAGAATCTGGCTCCGCTGTCGAGCAGCCCTGCTTCACTTGCCAAAAAGCTATCCAGCTTGCGGCGCGCCAGTTGGATTATCGGTATCATCACTTTAACAACCGGCGGGATATATGCAGGCATTTTTTCCGCAGTGGAAGCGGCGGGAATAGGTGTATTTTTCGCCTTTGTTATAGCTGCATTACGCCGAACCCTTACACGCAAATCCATGCTCGAAATTATCACAAGAACACTAGAGTCCTGTGGCACCATATTTCTGATTTTGTTTGGAGCTTTTGTTTTTAAAACCTTCCTCGGATTCACAATGGTAGCTTACAACATGTCCAACTGGGTCGCGGCACAAGGTTTTACGAGCATGCAAGTGGTGCTCGCATTTTTGGTAATTTTTATCGTCTTGGGGATGGTCATGGACGGGTTTGCGATCCTTGTTCTGACCGTCCCGCTAGTCCAACCAATAATCGAACCTCTGGGAGTGGATATGGTTTGGTTCGGTGTTCTGATGGTAATCGTTTTGGAAATGGGGCTGATTTCCCCACCTGTAGGTATCAATGTTTTTGTCGTTAAGGGTATTGCTCCCGACGTCCCTCTCAACACAATTTTTCGGGGAATTTGGCCGTTTTGGTTTGCGATGCTGGCCAGTGTGGTTCTTATCATTATGTTTCCGCAAATTGCGCTAATACTACCGCAGTCAATGTTCTAGATTATTTGCGTGTGACGCTCACGTCATTGCAAATTTAGTAACGCCTCGATGCTGGGTCGGTATGCATGGACAAAGGCCGCAGAAACGCATAAATCGAAGTCAGATAATTAGGGTACGGAATGAACCATTCTCAAAACATAGGAGCCGCCTTTTTGGTGGCGGCGCGCCAGCGTCCAAATGAAATCGCACTTCTTGACGAGGAAAGTGCTGTGACTTTCGGCCAAATGGCGGATCTAGTCCAGAATTTCAGCCTTCATTTTCAGAGACACGGAGTTAGCCAAAATTCGACTGTCGCCATAAAATCGGATGACTCTACGGTCATTATTGCAACTGTTATTGCAACTTCCTTACTGGGGTGCCGCTGGATTTATGTCAGCAAACATCTTGTGGAAAACACTCCTATTGAGGTAAGCCATTACTTCGAGTCAGATAGTTCCAACGGGACAATGCATGCGAATGCAATCTTGATAGACGAAGAATGGTCTAATCGTCCGAATGGCTTTGAGCTGTTAGAAAACATTACGTTTTCAGGGTTCACCGATGAAAATGATCCTTGGTTGATATTGCCGTCCTCCGGAACTACTGGCACGCCCAAGCTTATGGCACTTAGCAGCCAAAATCTATGTGACAGAATCAAAGCAACCTCAGCAGAGTTTGCCTCAGCTCCATCTCGATGTGTATTCCTGTTTGCACTCCATTCGCCGCCTGCCGTAATACGTGCCTTGTCGGCGCTGATGGCTGGTTGGGGCCTCATTCTGAGCGCTGACCCGATGTTTTGGCATAAGGTCAACGTTAGCCATGTTTTTGGTTCACCAATTCAGGTTGCCAAT
>CALCGO010000165.1 GCA_937901055.1 uncultured Rhodobacterales bacterium | reverse complement strand
GCGAGGGCGTGGCGAACGCCGGCGATGGGATGGCCGGTCGCTTCGATCACCACTTCGATCTCGGAACAGGCAAAAAGGTCTGCTGTATCGTCCGTGACGCACGTCTCACCGGATGATACGGCCGCGTCGAGAGTGCCCGCTGAGAACTGCTCCTCATCCCATTGCACCCGCGCGAGCGATGCCCTGGCCTTTTCCACATCCAGATCGGCGATCCCGACGACGTGCAGACCTGCGATGTGCCGGGCCTGAGCCAGCACCATCGAGCCGAATTTGCCAGCTCCGATCAATCCGATCCGCACCGGGTGCCCGTCGGCCGCACGTTCTTCCAATAGTGTGGACAAATTCATGGCATTGCTCCTTTGAAATGATGTTGCACGCAATATACGAGGGGAGGGGGCGTCAAACCATCACAATATCGCACAGTATTGTTAAGCTGTGCTTCATAGTCGTTAACGAGTTCCCGCTTGTGTGAACCCACCGCGGTGGCAATATAGCCAAAATTGACCGTGCCATAGGGAGGCGACCCGTTTGCCAAATCGAAGCAAAATGAATGGTTCCAACGTGAGCCTGGCCAGCCGTGCCTGGGCAATCCGGCGCTATGCCCTGCAGATGGCAGAGGTGCAGGGGCAAGGCTATATCGGACAGGCGCTTGGTGTCGCGGATGTGCTGGCGGCGTCCTATTTTCACGCCATGGACTACCGCGCAGAAGATCCCGAATGGGAGGGGCGCGACCGCTTCTATCTGTCTATCGGCCATTACGCGATCGCACTTTACGCAGCACTGCTCGAGGCCGGTATCCTGCCCGAAGACGAGATCGAGACCTACGGCATGGACGACAGCCGGATGCCGATGTCGGGTATGGCGGCCTATACGCCGGGGATGGAGATCACCGGCGGGTCATTGGGCCACGGTCTGGGTATCGCCGTGGGGGCCGCTCTTGGGCTGAAACGAAAGCAGTCTAACGCGTTCGTCTACAACATGCTGTCGGACGGTGAACTGGGGGAGGGATCGACCTGGGAAGCAGTCATGTCAGCGGTACAATGGAAACTCGACAACCTGATTGCCATCGTTGATTTCAACAACCAGCAGGCCGATGGGCCGACGCTGGAAGTGCTGGCGACGCAAGAGGAAGCGCCGAAATGGGCAGCCTTTGGCTGGTACGCCCAAGAGGTCGATGGCAACGATCTGAACGCGCTGGTTCGGGCCTTCGACAACGCACGCAACCACGATGGTGCACAGCCACGCGTCATCATCTGCCGGACCAAGATGTGCAAGGGCATTCCGTTTCTGGAACAGCGCGAAAGCACACACTTCATCCGGGTCGAGGCGGATGAGTGGACCAAGGCAATTGCCCTTCTGGACGAGGATAAACCGCTATGACCATTCCCGCCTTCTCGCGCCGCAAATCAAAATATACGCCCCGCACGGTGGCTGGTGGCGACAGGGTTGCCACCAGCGCCATGATCGCGTCGCTGGATGCCGAAGGGCGCGATACCGTGGCGGCCCCGTTCGGGCACGCACTGGTCGATCTTGCGAAATCGCGCGACGATATCGTCGGCCTGTCGGCGGACCTGTCGAAATATACCGATCTGCATATCTTTGCCGAGGCCCATCCCGACCGTTTCTATCAGATGGGTATGGCGGAGGCGCTGCTAATGTCTGCCGCCGCCGGTCTGGCGCGTGAGGGCTTCGTGCCTTTCGCCACGACTTACGCCGTGTTCGCAGCGCGCCGCGCCTACGACTTCATCGCCATGGCAATTGCCGAGGAAAACCTGCCGGTCAAAATTTGCTGCGCGCTGCCCGGTTTGTCCACTGGGTACGGCCCCAGTCATCAGGCGACTGAGGATCTGGCGATCATGCGCGGGATGCCGAACCTGACGGTGCTGGACCCGTGCGATGCAGTCGAGATTGATCAGGCGACGCGCGCAATCGCGAACTCGCCCGGCCCTGTCTACATGCGGCTGTTGCGTGGCAAGGTGCCGAACGTGCTGGGCGAATACGGCTACCAGTTCAAACTTGGCAAGGCGCAGATGATACATGATGGGTCGGATGTGCTGATCATCTCTTCAGGGTTCATGACAATGCGCGCGCTGGATGCGGCCAAGGCGCTGGCCGCCGATGGCGTCTCCTGTGCAGTGCTGCATTCACCGACGATCAAACCACTGGACGCAGAGATGATTTGTGCCGAGGCAGGCAAGGGCGGACGGCTGGTCGTGACGGCCGAGAATCACTCGATCACCGGCGGACTTGGCGAAGCAGTCGCGGGTGCGTTGATGCGGGCGCAGGTGCATGTGCCCTTCCGACAGATCGCGCTGCCGGATGAATTCCTTGACGCGGGCGCGCTGCCCACACTGCACGATCAGTACGGTATCACGGTCGAGCGGATCACTGCACAGATCAAAATATGGATGGATGACTAAAATGGGTGGTACTGCGATTATCGGACTGGGTGCAATGGGGCACGGCATGGCCCGCAACATTATGCAGGCGGGCATTTCGCTGCGTGGTTTTGACTTGTCGACAGCCGCGCGAGATCGGTTCGCTGGCGCCGGGGGAATCGCCGAGGACAGCGCGGTGGATGCAGTCTCGGGTTGTGACCTGTTGCTTGTGATGGTGGCGACAGCCGCGCAGGCCGAGGCAGCGCTTTTCGATGGCGTTTTGGATGCGCTGGCAAAAGACGCCGTGGTCATCCTGTCCTCCACGGTTGCCCCATCAGAGGCACGGGCGATTGCGGCGCGATTGAACGATGCAGGACACCTGATGCTGGATGCGCCCGTGTCTGGCGGTCAGGTCGGCGCAGACGGCGGTACACTCACCATCATGGCATCCGGCCCCGACACTGCGTTTGATCGGGCCGAGGCGGTGCTGGCGGCAATATCGAAAAAGGTTCACCGTCTTGGTGACGCACCGGGCATGGGGGCAACCTATAAGGTCGTGCATCAACTGGCTGCCGGAGTGCATCTGGTGGCCGCTGCGGAACTGATGGCATTTGGCACCAAGGCGGGTTGCGATCCGAAAACGCTTCTAGACATCGTCTCGAGCTCTGCTGGCCAAAGCTGGATGTTGGACGACCGCGCACCGCGCATGATGCAGACCGATCCGGTCCCAACCTCGACTGTCGACATATTTATCAAGGATCTGGGCCTTGTCGTACAATCCGCACGCGATAGTGGCGCGCCGGTACCTTTGGCTGCGGCGGCCTATCAGATGATGGTGGGCGCGGGTGGCATGGGACTGGGACGGTCAGACGACAGCGCCGTGATCCGCGCCTATGAGGCACTGACCGGGTGCAGAGTTACCGAAACTGAAGCGGAAATTTCCGCGACAAAGGACGCCAACACATGAAACTTCTCGACGGACAAACGGCAATCATTACTGGCGCAGCGAGCGCACGCGGTCTTGGCAAGGCGATGGCGAAACTCTTTGCAGAACACGGTGCCAGGATCGTGATCCTTGATCTGGACGCGGCGCAGGCAGAGGATGCGGCTGCTGAGATCGGCCATGGGCACATTGGTCTGGCCTGCGATGTGACGCGCAAGCAGGATTGTGATGATGCCGTGGCAACCGTGCTCAAGGCACTGGGGCAGATTGATATCCTCGTGAACAATGCGGGCATCACGCAGCCGCTGAAGATCATGGATATCAGCCACGAGAATTATGACGCGGTGATGGACGTAAACCTGCTTGGCACACTTAACATGAGCCAGTCCGTCATCCCACATATGCGCGAGCGCAAGACGGGCAAGATGATAAACATGTCGTCCGTGTCCGCACAGCGCGGCGGTGGGATTTTCGGTGGAC
>CALCGO010000164.1 GCA_937901055.1 uncultured Rhodobacterales bacterium | reverse complement strand
GACTGGCGGGATAGGATCGACACCAGCCGCTTTCAAAGCCGCTACTGCGCCGCCACCAGTTCCATCATTGGCCGCAACTACGCCCACGATCTTGTCTCCAAAACGGGTGATTTGCCCAGCGACCCATTCTTGTGCTTTTGGCGGTGCCCAATTCGGCGTGTCAAACTCAGCAAGATGATCAAATTCCGACTCAACAATAGCTCTGCGGGAACCATCTGCTATTAGGCCAGCGGCTGCGTCGGTTGGGGATCCGTTAACTTGAAGAATGCCGACGCCGTCGGGCGAAACGCCTACAACTCGCAGGTGTTCTACTAAACTTTTAGCGATGGCATAGCCAATCCCTTCATTGTCGAACGAAACATAGAAATCGGGCGCGCGATCAGGGATCGGCCGGTCATAAGCTATAACCTTAACACCTTGAGATTGCCCAAGTTCCACAAGGGCCGCTGCAGCGCCAGAATCAACGGGATCTAGAACCACAACCGTTGCACCCTGCGCAATTACTGAATTGAACTGTTGCTGCTGCAGTGCCACATCGCCATTTCCGTTTTGATAAATGGCTGTGCAGTCCGGGCAGAGCTTTTCCAACTCGGCTTGGAATCCGGGCCAGTCATGCTCGTCATAGCGTGTCGAGCCTTGGTCAGGCATCAGGAACGCGACGGTACCTACTGTCTGGGCATAGCCAGCAGCACTGCCTAAAAATAGCGCCGTGAGCGTCGCCGCTGCTATTGTAAATTTAGATTTCATTTTCTTCTCTCCATTGGTTGCTTTCGAAGTGGACCGACTGCTTTTCGCAGATCGGGTAGTGTAATAGGGTACCCATCCTCCGGAGTGTTCCGGTGGAAATTGGTTTCTATTTTATTTAAATTCGCCGGGTTCCAGATCAAAGACTGCAGGTCCCCGCGTGAGATAGTCTACGCCGCTTGATTACATCGTCGGAGTCCGTCTGCGTTAGTTATGCGCTCCAGAACCTTGGCCCTAAAACGCGATGGTGGCATTCCTTTACGTGCAGCGAACTGCCGATTGAAATTTGAGAGGTTCTTGAATCCAGCGGCAAAGCAGATCTCAGTGACCTTTAATTGTTCATCAGACATAAGTAGGTGACAGGCCAAGTTTATACGCAGACGGTTCACATACCGCACCATGGACATCCCGGTATGCCTACGGAAGCTGCGGCAGAACGCTGAACGGCTCAGTCCAGCGATTTCGGCAAGATCGCCTTCGCTGAACGGCTCGGTCAAGTTGTCGTTTATATATGCAAGCACCGCGTTCATTTCCGAAGACATGTAACCGGATGGGTCTGGCAAATATTCAGCACTGGTTAGTAGCTGTGCCTCACTATCGCGACTCAATGCGCCCACGATTCCAATGAACAGTTCGATGCGCCGGATACCGCTAGCTGTAATTAGCTCTTCAAGTAGCGGGGCGACAGTTACTTCTGTAGATTTTGAAAACAAAATACCACTGCGGCTTTTGCTCAGCGTCTCTGAGAAATAATGCAGTTCCGGAATGACTTGTATAATGCCACGGATATCTTCGTCAGTGAACTGTAGCACGCGGTTGCGCAGCGGGACAATTTCGTCTGATTTAATTTTACTGACCCAGTTGTGTGGCAAGTTGGGGCCAGTCAAAACAAGATTACCTGGCTCGAATGCGCCGATGTAGTCGCCTACAAAATACCGCCCAGACGTTGTGACGACATGGTGGATCTCGTATTCGGGGTGAAAATGCCAGCGGACAGTTGAATAGGGGTAACCATGCTCAAAGGCCCGAAAGGACTCGTCGGGACCAATTTTGATCACTTCTAGGTCTGGTTGCATTCTATTCCCCTCCATCGCGACCACCTCCTCGTGGTACACACAAACAACGTTTTAGCTGCTTGTATTATTGAACTGTATCGATTCGAGAATGAGCTCGCCACATCAAAACCCGATCTATACTAATACTTTTTTGCTGATTGATCATTAGTATCAGCAAAAATATGACTTTTTTCAATCCGTTAGAATAAGTATTTATGGCAATAGCAGGGAAGAAAAACGTCGCTGAATTCCAAATTTCAACTATTTTTGGCGAGTGACACTGTTTGAATGAATCTGAGACCTCATTAATAACTCGAAAACCAGAATTGAATAAAGCTGATGAAACTCGAGCAATAATTGATGAATAAACCCTCTACCAAAATGTTTCTCTGGTCATCGTATGGGTAGACCCAAAGAAAAAATCATATCGGTCAAGGCGTACGACCGTGCCATTTAATCTCCCCAAAACCGCCCATGTGTGAATACGAAAATACAGGTTGAAGAAACCCACTAAACATGACAATTGTGTCCTAGAAGTAGTTTTCTACCGAAGTTTTGAGTGTTGGTAATGTCAACTAACAGGCCCAATACCGAAGGTTTTTCAAGTGCTTAGAGGCACCCAACGCACTCGCTTTTTTG
>CALCGO010000163.1 GCA_937901055.1 uncultured Rhodobacterales bacterium | reverse complement strand
ACCAAGGCGAAAGCGATAGTAGAGGACGGCAAACTGGGTCAGCTTGGCTTGGCAGAGTTGAATGTTCCCTGGTGGCGCGAGCAGGCCTACTACGATGAGCCGGGGCGCGGAACATATGCTCGTGACGGCGGCGGTGTTCTAATCAGCCAAGCGATCCATACTATCGATTTGGGTTTGAGCCTTACCGGCCCCGTGAGCTCTGTCACTGCGATGGCAAAGACGACAAAATTCCATGAAATGGAGTCCGAAGACTATGTCGTTGCGGGCTTGGAATTTGCGAACGGGGCAGTCGGCTCCATGGTTGCTAGCACTGCAAGCTTCCCCGGAGGGGCAGAGTCCATAACGCTGCATTTTGAAGCGGCGTCTCTTCATCTTGAGGCCGGGGTACTTACGATAACCTCGCGCGATGGCAAAGTTGAAAATTTTGGAGAAGAGGCGGGGACTGGCGGAGGCGCTGATCCAATGGCCTTCTCACACGAATGGCATCAAAAAATCATCGAGAACTTTGTACTCACCCTCAACGGTAGAGCTGAGCTTTTCGTAAGTGGTCAAGAAGCACTTCTTGCCCACGAGTTAATTGACGCAACAGTCCGCGCAGCAAGCAGCGGCACAAAACAGAATTTAGGTCTATGACAACACCACTCAAATTTGCTGCCATCGGAATTGACCATCGCCACATCTTTGGCATGGCCCAGAACATGATCGATGCTGGCGCTGAATTCGTCGGATGGTTCACCGAGGGTAATCCCGAGCCAACCGAAGGTTTTACGAAGCGTTTTCCCGATGTTCCAAGGGTTAAGACAGCAGACGAGCTTCTCAACGATCCAAGCATTGATTTGATCATGCTTTCGGGGATTCCGCGCGACCGCGCAGCTTGGGCAGTGAAGGCGATGGACGCTGGCAAAGATGTCATGAGCGACAAGCCGGGCTGTACCACCTTCGAACAGCTCAATGACATCAAGGCTTGTGTCGCGCGCACTAAACGCATTTGGACAATTGATTTTTCCGAGCGCTTCGAGGTGCCATCAGTCACGAAAGCCGCTGAACTCGTCGCGGATGGGGCCATCGGCAAGGTTGTTCAAACTGTTGGCCTTGGTCCACATCGCCTTAACCGTCCCACGCGTCCCGACTGGTTCTTTGATCGGGATGCCTACGGTGGCATTCTCACTGACATCGGCAGCCACCAGATTGATCAGTTCTTGTTCTTTACTGGTTCAACAGATGCAGAGATTACGATGGCGAATGTCGGAAACTATGCCAATCAAAGTGATCCGGGCTTGAATGATTTCGGCGAGATCGCCCTACGGAGCGAAAACGGCCACGGCTACATCCGCCTCGATTGGTACACGCCAGATGCGCTTCCAACATGGGGCGATGGTCGTCTCACGATCCTCGGAACCGAAGGTTACATTGAGCTGCGTAAATACGTGGATGTGGGCGGTGCTGAGGGCACGGATCATGTCATTTTGGCGAACGCTACACGATGCGAAAAAATCAATGCTGCTGATGCGGGGATGCCTTACTTCCCGCGTTTGATTGACGACATTCGCAACCGGACTGAAACGACCATGACGCAAGCCCACACCTTCAAGGTCTGTGAACTTGCACTTCGTGCGCAGCAGATGGCTGAGGAGCGGGCAGCATGATCAAGGTAGCAATCATAGGCGCAGGGATCGGCCAGCAACACCTCACAGGTTACCGTGCATTGCCGGAACGCTTCAGCGTTTCAGTAATGTGCGACTTAGACAACTCCCGGGCTGCGGCGGCAATTGGAGACGACAAAAGCATCAATATTGTTTCGGACATTGCGGTTGTGATGTCTGATCCGGATATTGATCTGATCGATATTTGTTTGCCGCCGCATCTTCATGCACCCATCGTCATTCAAGCGTTGGAAGCTGACAAAGACGTGGTCTGCGAAAAGCCGATTGGTAGATCCCTCGCCGAAGTTGAGCAGATGCAAGCTGCCATCGACAAGTTTGGTGGCCGTGTTTTCCCAGTGTTCCAATATCGCTTTGGTTTGGCCTTTGCTCAACTGTCGGCATTGCGAGCCGCTGGCTTGGCAGGGAAGGCACTTGTTGCCAGTGCTGAAACCCACTGGAACCGAGAAAAGCCATATTACGACATTGCTTGGCGCGGCACTTGGAAGGGTGAATCTGGCGGGGCACTGCTCGGACACGCCATCCATTCCCACGACATTCTCTGCAAAGTTTTGGGACCAGT
>CALCGO010000162.1 GCA_937901055.1 uncultured Rhodobacterales bacterium | reverse complement strand
TCATGCCTTGGTCCGGCGGTCCGTTCAGCTGGCTCGATATTATCGGGGCAGCCAAAGCCGTCGAGATTTGCGACCATCTGGCCAAAACCAGCGGCGAATGCTTCGCCGCCCCTGCGCTACTGCGCGAAATGGCTGAAAAAGGCGAAAGCTTCTATGGCCGTTTTGGCCCAGAAGCATCAGCCGCCGCCTAAAAAACCAAGCCCTTCCCTGAATTGGGGAGGGCTTCACACATTGTGTCATACGTGTTTCAACCCTAGATTAGCGATTGAAACATGCGCCGCCGGGCGGCATAGAGTTTCTCCGAAGGCTCGTTAGAAGCCTCAAATCTGGCAGGAGCATACTATGTGTGGCATTATTGGAGTTCTCGGGAAATCCGAAGTTTCCCCGACCATTATCGAAACCCTTCGTCGTCTTGAATACCGTGGCTATGACAGCGCCGGAATTGCAACGCTTGATAGCGGCGCGATTACCAGCCGTCGCGCAGTCGGCAAATTGTCTGAACTAGAGGCCGTTCTTGGATCAAGCCCAGTTAGTGGCAAATCCGGCATCGGCCACACCCGTTGGGCAACGCACGGCGCCGCCACCGAAGAAAACGCACACCCGCATTGTGCTGGACCTGTCGCTGTTGTTCACAATGGCATCATCGAAAACTTTCGTGAACTGCGGGACGAGCTAACCGCCAAAGGCGTGAATTTCGCCTCCGAAACCGACACCGAAGTCGTCGCCCAGCTTTGCGCCAACTATATTGCCGAAGGCAAAAGCCCGAGGGATGCCGTCGCCGCAACGCTTGCCCGCTTAACGGGGGCATTTGCGCTGGCCTTCTTGTTTGAGGGCGAGGACGACCTGCTAATCGCTGCCCGTCGCGGCTCGCCCTTGGCAATCGGGCATGGCGATGGCGAGATGTTTATCGGCTCCGACGCGATGGCGCTCGCGCCCGTCACCAACCGTATTACCTACCTTGAAGAAGGCGACTGGGCGGTTCTAACCCGCGCTGGCGTTGACATCTACGATGCCCTCGGCAACACAGCCGACCGCCCGCTTCGCATCGTTAATGTCGATCAGGTCATGGTCGACAAGGGCGAGCACCGCCACTTCATGCTCAAGGAAATTCACGAGCAATCATCCGTTACAGCCTTTGCACTTTCGCATTATCTGAACGCCGAACGCACCGCCATAAACCTGCCCGAAGGCGACATGGACTACAGCAAGTTCGACCGCATCGTGTTGGTGGCCTGTGGAACGGCGCATTATGCCTGCGCGGTTGCCAAATACTGGTTCGAACAGATCGCCCGCATTCCCGTGGAAATCGACGTCGCTAGCGAATTTCGCTATCGCCAGCCGCCTATGAATGGCCGTGAATGTGTGATGTTCATCAGCCAGTCCGGCGAAACCGCAGACACCCTAGCTGCATTGCGATATGTGCAGGGCAAAGCGGCCAGCATCGTAGCAATCGTGAATGTTGCGGAAAGCTCCATCAGTCGAGAGGCCGATTTCAGCTTGCCTATCATGGCTGGCCCCGAGATTTCGGTCGCCTCGACGAAAGCGTTCACCTGCCAACTAACGGTCCTGGCATGCCTCGCAATTCTCGCAGGTCGCCAAAACGCAGCTATCAACGAGACCGAGGAAAAGCGCCTGATCGAAGCACTGATGGCCGCCCCGCGTCTAATCGGCGAAACGATCAAATCCAGCGGGGAACTGAACCACGCCAGCCGCGAATTGGCGAAAGCACAGGACATCCTTTTCCTTGGCCGCGGCCCGCTGTTTCCGCTGGCACTAGAGGGCGCATTAAAACTGAAAGAGCTAAGCTACATTCACGCCGAAGGCTTCCCGAGTGGCGAGTTAAAGCACGGCCCCATCGCATTGGTTGACGACACGGTCCCCGTCGTCGTCTTTGCCCCAAGCTGCGGATTATTCGAAAAAACCGTATCAAACATGGAAGAGGTCATGGCGCGTGGTGGTAAAATTCTGCTGATCACCGATGAAAAAGGCGCCGCGACGGCTTCGGACGGTGTTTGGCATACTGTAATCCTGCCTGAGGTCGACCAGTTCATCGCCCCGATCGTTTACGCTGTGCCCGCGCAATTGCTGGCCTATCATACGGCGGTTGAAAAAGGCACGGATGTCGATCAGCCACGAAATCTGGCGAAATCCGTGACGGTAGAATAAAGGTCACATCTGCTTGTAAGGGTCTTGTTAACGGACCCCGATTTCCCTTAATGATACGCAACGGCCCGATCGAGGCCCAAGCCTCAATATCGGGAGTTCCAAGGGATGAAAGCACGCCTTCCATTCATCTTCATCATCGCCACCTTGATGCTCGATTCAATCGGCATCGGCATCATCATTCCTGTCATGCCGGATCTGGTGCAGGAATTGACAGGCGGAAGCGTCAGTGATGCAGCCCTTTGGGGTGGATTTCTGGCCACAACCTATGCCGTGATGCAGTTCATCTGGGGGCCAACCATCGGCAACCTGTCGGACCGTTTCGGTCGGCGACCAGTGTTGCTTATTTCCGTGTTCGTGATGGGGCTGGACTATATTCTGCTGTCGTTGGCCGACACAATCTGGCTGTTGTTCATTGGTCGCCTGATCGCAGGCATCACTGGCGCAACGTTTTCGACGGCGGCGGCCTATGTGGCCGATATCTCGCCAAAGGAAAAACGGGCCGCTAATTTCGGGTTGATCGGAGCCTCCTTCGGGGTTGGTTTCATCATTGGCCCCGCAATCGGTGGCTTGCTTGGCGAACTGGGTTCCCGCGCGCCTTTTATTGTCTCCGCAGTTTTCGCACTGGGCAATTTTGTGCTTGGGTATTTTATCCTGCCGGAAACCTTACCAAAAGAAAAACGTCGCCAGTTTGACTGGAAACGCGCAAATCCATTAGGGGCGTTGTTGATCATCCGCAAGCTACCCCACATGACCAGCTTGGTCATTGTGCTGTTCGTCTTCACGGTTTCACACCAAGTCTACCCCTCCATCTGGAGCTATTACACCATTGAGCAGTTCAGCTTCACACCGAAAATGATTGGGCTTTCCTTGGCTGGATTCGGGTTTTTCATGGCCATGATGCAGGGCGGTATTATCCGATTGATCATCCCGAAACTGGGGGAAATCAAAACCGCACAGCTGGGATTGGCGCTTAACTTCTTCGTATTCATCCTCGTTGCCTTTATTGGCGAAGTCTGGATGCTGTTCGCGCTTATTCCCTTCATGGCATTTGGCGCGGTCGTCGGCCCCGCTTTGTCGGGCATCATGTCGAACACGGTAAACGAGGACTCCCAAGGGGAGCTGCAAGGCATTATCGCCTCGGTTAACGCCTTGGCGATGATCGTAAGCCCAATGATTATGACAGGCGTTTTTCGCGCGTTCACCGCGCAGGATGCCGCTGTTTATCTGCCGGGCGCGCCGTTCCTTGCATCCGCTGCAATGGAAGTTCTGGCGTTCGCTATTTTGATAGGGTTTGCGCGTAAGGTGCTGATGACGAAACCCAGCGCCGCCGAGTAACGTTAAAGGTTAAAGGCTTATGGCTGCTGGTTACGGCTTACCGGTTTTCAAGGAAACGGCGCGCCTCAAGGATTGTCGTGGTCAGCCCGTCAAAAAAGCCCGTCACACTAACATCCACAAGGCTTGCCGGAGCATCCGCCTCGTCTGTGTCTTGGGTTGGTTTCAGCGTAACCAGAGGGCTTGGCGCGTTAAGTAGTTCCCGATAGCTAGCCCCTTTGCCATGCTTCAGCACGTTAACCGCAAGGTAA
>CALCGO010000161.1 GCA_937901055.1 uncultured Rhodobacterales bacterium | reverse complement strand
TTTTCACCGCTTAGAAAGCTCATGTTTTCGCCCCCACGGTTTTGTTTTTCAGGCCGGTGCCAAGATACGCTTCGATCACGGCCTCGTTGTTTTTGACTTCGTCAATCGTGCCTTCGGCCAATACTTGACCTTCGGCCATGCAAATGACGGGATCGCAAAGACGGCTAATGAAATCCATGTCATGTTCGATCATACAGAAGGTGTAACCGCGTTCTTTATTCAGGCGGATAATCGCGTCGCCGATAGTGTTCAGCAACGTACGGTTAACGCCCGCGCCAACCTCATCGAGGAAAACAACCTTGGCGTCGACCATCATAGTTCGCCCAAGTTCCAGCAACTTTTTCTGACCACCGGAAAGATTTCCCGCCAACTCATCCGCCACATGGGAGATTTCGAGGAATTCGATAACCTCGTCGGCTTTGCGCGCAACTTCGGCTTCTTGGTCGCGCACTTCGGCGCTTTTGAACCATGCGTTCCACAGCGTCTCGCCTGATTGTGCGCCCGGCACCATCATCAGGTTCTCGCGAACGGTCAGGGTTGAAAATTCATGTGCGATTTGGAAGGTTCGCAGCAACCCTTTGCCAAACAATTCGTGCGGCGACAGGCCGGTGATATCCTCACCATCCAGATAAACCGTCCCCGATGTTGGCGTGTAATGTCCGGCAACTACGTTGAACAGCGTGGTCTTGCCAGCGCCGTTAGGTCCGATCAAACCGGTGATCGAGCCTTTTGCGATTTCAATGCTGGTCCCGTTGACCGCTTTGATCCCGCCGAAATGCATATGTAGGTTTTCAACCTTTATCATATCCACTGCCCCCTAGATGCGAAAAGGCAGCCCGAAATTCAACGGACTGCCCTGTTTTTCAAAAGAAACGATTAACGGAAGCGCTGTGTTTCGAACACGCCGTCAATGATTTCATACTCTTGGTAAGAACCAGCAGCTTCGCCTGGGCCAATCAATTCTACGCCGGATGCACCTTCGTAGTTGATTTCGCCACCGTCAGCCAAGATCTGAAGACCTTTTGCCAGTTCACCCGGAAGAATTACTTCACCCGGAGCATTGGCAACACCCATTACGTTTGCCGCAATAGACGCACGATCAGCGGATCCACCAGCCTGCATAGCAAGCGCGATTAGCGCAGCTGCATCATAGCTTTCAGCCGTGAACGGGCCACCAGGATTGCCAACAGTACCTGTCAACATTTCGATAAGCATCGCTGTGCCGTCACTATCGGAACCAGGCTGCGTACCAATGGAACCATTCAGGTCAGGTCCGATTGCTTCGATCAGGGAATCAGATTTCATTCCGTCGCCCATTACGAACGTGTCAAAAGCACCCGTATCAAGCGATGCTTGAATGATACCTTTACCACCTTGGTCAGCATACCCGAGAACTGCGAGGATTTCGCCACCGGCAGATGCCAGCGCGCCAACTTCAGCCGAGTAATCCGCTTTGCCATCTTCGTGCGCTGCAGAAATAGTGATCGTACCGCCAAGCGCTTTGAACGATGCTTCAAACGCATCAGCCAGACCTTTGCCGTAATCGTTGTTTGTGTATGTCACAGCAACTTCGGTAATACCTTTGTCGTTCAGCACATCAGCCATAACCGCACCCTGACGGGCATCGGATGGTGCTGTACGGAAGAACAAGCCGTTGTCGTCGATTGTTGACAGACCAGGCGATGTTGCGGAAGGCGAAATCATTACAACGCCGTTAGGCACAGCAACGTTCGACACAATCGCGCCAGTTACGCCGGAACAGTCAGCGCCCATGATGGCGGCAACGTTGTCAGCAGTGATCTGTTTCTCGCCAACAGCAGTCGCCGCAGCAGAATCGATACAGGTGGAGTCACCAGTGATCACGTTAAGCGTTTTACCGCCAAGCAGCAGCCCAGATGCGTTAACTTCGGCAAAAGCGAATTCAGCAGCAGGGCCCATGTCAGCAACAAGCGATTCAATCGGGCCAGTATAACCCAGAATGATACCGACGTTGATTTCGTGACCGGCGGAAAACGCCGATGTCGCGATCAGCGTTGAAGCCGCCGTCGAAAGAAGTAGTTTTTTCATAATATTCTCCCTAGTTGAGCAGATGACATTCGTCATTCCGGCGTACATTCCACGATATTGAGGCCCGTTATGCAACAGCTATAAGGTCTTAACTTATACTTAATGGTCAAATATGCACTGTTTTCGACGCGTTTACACGCGAAGCGGGTTCCCATTGCGGCTAAAATGCGCCTAATACCTTTGAATAACGAAAGGTGAGCATGGAAACTTTGAACGCAGCTTGGGGTTTGATGACGGGATTCGACCCCGCATTGATGGCAATTATAGGCCTTTCGTTGCGTGTCAGCCTGTCGGCGGTGTTCTTCGGGCTGCTAATCGGCTCGCCTTTGGGGGCTGCCTTGGCGATCTGGGATTTTCGCGGCAAACAGGTGTTGGTCGTTGTCAGCAATGCCATGATGGCGCTGCCCCCCGTAGTGGTGGGTTTGGGCGTTTACCTTTTGTTATCCCGTGCGGGCCCATTGGGCAACTTGGGGCTATTGTTCACCCCGACTGCGATGATTGTCGCCCAGACGATCCTGATCACTCCCATCATCATGGCCTTAACGCGCGAGGCGGTTTTGCCGTTGCGTCGCGATTACCACGAACTGATGCTCTCGCTTGACGTTAAACCTTTGTTAAAACTCCGGACCCTCCTGTGGGACGCCCGCTTCGGGGTGACCACCGCCGTATTAGCCGGATTTGGACGCGCGATTGCCGAGGTCGGGGCCGTGCTGATCGTTGGCGGCAACATCAATGGCTTGACGCGTGTGATGACGACAACAATCGCGCTGGAAACCTCCAAAGGCAATCTGGAGCTGGCCTTGGCTTTGGGCATTGTGCTGATATCCATCGCTGTCGCCGTTAATGCGGTTATCTATTACGTCGGACAATTCGGTCGCCGCTATCAGGAGGCATCACGATGAAAGACGCCTTCCAAACTCTGACCTTGCAAAACGTAGAGGTCCGCCGTGGCGATAAACGCTTGCTAGGCCCGTTGAACTTTAACCTATCTACGACAGGCATCACAGCGATCCTTGGCCATAACGGGGCTGGTAAAAGCCTGTTTCTACATGTGTGCCACGGGCAGTTTCCGACCTCCAACGGAGTGATCAAATGGAACGGCCTAGCGGTTTCGGATACCCGAAAATGCCGCAGTTTGTTGTTCCAGAACACGCCACTTATGCGCCGCTCCGTCGCTGCAAACGTTGAATTTCCGTTAATCGCTTTGGGCATTCCAAAAGCCGAACGCGCGCTGCGTGTTACCGAGGCGTTAAGGATTGCACGTCTATCGCAAAACCCGTCGGCCCCTGCCGCCAGCCTTTCAGGGGGCGAAAAGCAGCGCATGGCTTTGGCGCGGGCACTGGTGACACGTCCACAAGTGGTGCTGCTCGATGAACCTTCCGCCAGCCTCGACCCAGCCTCCACCAAAGAACTGGAGGCCAGCGTTCGCGCCGTTGCCAAATCCGGCGTCAAAGTTCTGATCGCCACGCATGATCTGATGCAAGCGCGGCGGCTAGCAGACGATGTGCTGGTTTTCGGGGAAGGGAACCTTCTGGCACAAGAAGACGCGGCAACCTTTTTCAGCAAGACCCACACGGGCGCGATTGCGGACTTTCTCGAGGGTCGGCTTTAGCGCCAGATCCGCGACAGCAACGCTGCGAAAATCACAAGGCTGCCCACACCGATCCCGCTAAGTGTAACGGTGAATCCCACGTATTCGATCAAGACCCCAACGGCCAAAGCCCCAAGTGCTGTGCCACCAACGGCGACCGTCATCCACAGGCTCATGACGCGGCCGCGAATGTGGTCATCTAGCTGCATCTGCACGGCGGCCTGAAAATTAATACCGACAAGCGTGCTGGCGAAACCAATTGCGCCGATCAATACCACCGCAATGACCCAGCTTTCGTTTAACCCCAGTACCAACGTCAACGCCGCGCCGAACAGGGTGGCGAACAGCGCGCGTTTGGGGATGTGTCCTTTGACAGGAGGCGCAGCCGTTACTTGAATAACCGAAGCCGCAATTGCCCCGACCCCCGCCGCAGCTGTGATAACACCCAGACCCGCCGCGCCACGCTCAAACACGCCATCCGCGATGATCGGTAGAACTTCCAGCGATGCACGAATAACCAACGAGAATAACCCCGTCGTAATCATCGCAATGCGTATTAGACGATCCGCGGCGATAAACGTGAAACCTTGGCGCATGGATTGCCAAAAGGGCAGGTGCTCAACCTGAACATTGCGGTCACGCGGTTTTAGGCGGGAAAGGATAATCAGGAACGGGATGTAAAGGATGCAAACCACGATCAGCGTTACCGTCACGCCGAACGTCGCAATCAACATCCCGGCAATCGCTGGCCCCGTCAGGCGGCTGATATTGAAGTTCAATGCGCCCAAACTGACGACCGAAGAAACACGATCCGCGCGCACCAATCGTGGCCCTAAAGTCAGGCGGATGGGTTGGTAGGCCGAAAACGCGGTGCCAAGTGTCAGGGCGTATATGGCCAAAAACGTGGGTGTCATGGCGTCAAACGTAACCACACCCAACATAAGTTTCGCCACCCCCGCGATAGTGAGCTGCACCGACAGCATTGCCGTTCTCAATTCGACCCTGTCGGTAATCACGCCAAAGAACGGGCCACCCAGCAACACTGGCGCATAGGCTAAAAAGCTGACGAAGCCCACGAAACTGGCCGATTTGGTTAAATCCCACGCCAGCCAGCCGATAACCAGCCGCATTATCCAGTTGGCGTTCATGCCAAAGACATTGCCGATCAGGTACAGTCGGTAGTTGGGGGATTGCAAGGCAGACAGGTTCATGCCCTATCCCTATTCCCGTTTAACGGGTTTGGCCAGCGACATTGCGGTTATTAAACTTGTTTAACCGGATGCCCCGTTTTAAAAAAG
This sequence comes from uncultured Rhodobacterales bacterium, assembly GCA_937901055.1. Taxonomy (GTDB): domain Bacteria; phylum Pseudomonadota; class Alphaproteobacteria; order Rhodobacterales; family Rhodobacteraceae; genus NORP23. The sequence continues at coordinate 1,810 of CALCGO010000161.1, read as the reverse complement.
GTAGCAAGCGTTGCGCTGCGACTAGACTGAAACGAGGATATCCAATGCACACCCCGTCAATTCTTATTGATGTGTTGATTTTCCTTCTGGCGGCGGTTGTCGTTGTTCCGGTGTTCCGTCGCCTTAAAACCAGCGCCATTCTGGGGTATCTGGCGGCGGGGATGATAATCGGCCCGCACGGGTTTTCCCTGATCGGAGATACGGACAGCGCCCACACACTTGCAGAATTTGGCGTTGTCTTTTTGCTGTTCATGATCGGATTGGAACTGTCGCTCGAACGCCTGTTCAAGATGCGGAACTTCGTTTTTGGGTTGGGGGCGATGCAAGTCCTCGTGACCGGAACCATTATCGCCATCATCGCAATCGCTGTCGGCGTAGATTCCAAAGCCGCCGTTATTATCGCCAGCGCACTGGCTCTTTCCTCGACCGCGTTCGTTTTACAACTGCTTATTGATCGTGGCGAGAGGGCAACAAATTTCGGCTACGCGACGTTTGCAATCCTGTTATTGCAGGACCTCGCGGTGGTTCCGTTGCTGATTATGGTCACAACCCTTTCGCAAGAAGGAACCTCGTTCATTGCCGCGTTCGGCCTGTCGATGTTGCAAGCGGGTGTGGCGCTGGTTGTTACGATCTGGGTTGGGCGAAAATTATTTAAACCCGTGTTTCACCTGATTTCCGCCGCGCGAAGCTCCGAACTTTTCGTCGCGATGACGTTACTGTCGGTTCTTGGCATGGGCTGGCTGCTTTCCCTGACGGGGTTGTCGATGGCGCTCGGCGCATTTCTGGCGGGGCTGTTGCTGGGCGAAACTGAATACCGCCACCAGATCGAGGCCGACGTCAAACCGTTCCGCGGCCTACTGCTCGGCCTATTTTTCATGACCATCGGCATGAGCATTGATATCGGTTTCATTTTTGAAAACGCGCTCGTAATCCTACTGATTACCGTCGCGGTTATTTTCGGCAAAGCCCTGATCACGGCGTTGCTTTGTCGGCTGTTTTCCATACCGTCGTCGACCGCCGTCAAGGCTGGATTAACATTGGCGCAAGGTGGCGAATTCGGGTTTGTCCTGTTTGGCGCAGCGGGGGCGTTGGGCTTGGTGCCTTCCAACCTCGTCCAGATATTCTTGGCCGTGATCGCGATAAGCATGGCCGTGACACCGGGCCTCGTGCTGCTCGGGGATCGGTTGTCGAAGTTTTTCGAGGCGCGCGAGAACACTTCAGGCGGCGCAATGGACCCGCAAATAGCGCATACTGAAAACCATGTTTTGATTGCCGGTTTCGGACGCGTCGGCCAGACTATTTCCAAAGTATTAATGGATGGCGGCATTCCCTACATCGCCATCGACGCTGACCACAAACGGGTAGCAGAGTGTCATTCAAAAGATATGCCCGTCTATTTCGGCAACGCGTATCAGCTTTCGGTCCTCGAAGCCGCAGGCGCACGAAATGCAGCGGCGATCGTGGTAACCCTCGATCAACCGGCGGCAACCATCCGTATTGTTGCCGAGTTGCGGAAGAACTGCCCCGACCTCAAGATTTTTGTGCGGGCGCGGGATATGAAACACCTGACGGCACTGAAAACCGAAGGGGCAACAGCCACAGTCCCCGAGACCGCCGAGGCAAGCCTGCAACTGGGCGCAATCGTGATGAACGATCTGGGCATCAGCGAAGATTTATCCGCAAGTATTGTGCAGGCCTACCGGGACAACGATTATGAGTTGCTCGAAGACATAGTAGGGCAGAATCGCTAGCCATGCGCTCCGTGCATAACGGGGCTACCTAACTGTGCGTTGTTGAAATCACTGCGAGG
>CALCGO010000160.1 GCA_937901055.1 uncultured Rhodobacterales bacterium | reverse complement strand
CGACACATCATGCGACACCGATCTTTAGGTCAGGATTGGCGTCCTTCAAGCCGCGATAGCGCCCCAACTCGGAATATATCTTTTCTGCCGCCTTTTCGCGAATGTGGCAGGTGTTAAGCAGGATCATGTCCGCCTGTTCGGGCGAATCCACGGTGGTATATCCGTCCGCACCCATAGCATCGACCATCCGCTCGCTGTCATAGACATTCATCTGGCAGCCGTAAGTCTTGATATACAGTTTTTTCGTATTGGACATCATCGCACCCGTTTCACGTTTCAGCCCCCCTCTATAGCCTCAACAATTCTTGCGCAATGGAGGGGTTGTTTGCTAAAGCAATTGAAACATTGAAAGCCTAACCATGCACCACCAAAATCTCGACCGATTTCTACGCCTACAGGGCGCCGACCTGCCGGCCCCCATCGCGGTGATATTGGCCGAGGACGACGTAGAGCTAGCCGGAACCATAAAACACCACATCGACATGGGGTTCGGCACAGTATTGGTGGTCGGCGACGTGGCCGAGGCCCCGACCGAGGGCGCCCACCTCTTTCCCGGCAGCTAAACCGTGTGGAAGATTCCATCGAAGTGCTAAACAAGATCATCGCCGCTTGCACCGGAAAATGGATTTACTACGCCTTCAACGCCGAATACCTCTACTTCCCATACTGTGAAACCCGCACAATCAAAGATGCGATAACGTTTATGGAAGAAGAACGTCGCACCGCCGTTTTCACTTACGCCATTGACCTCTACCCCGAAAACCTGTCCGATCACGGCAATGGCGTAGACATCGGCACCGCCCATCTAGACCGCAACGGGCACTACGGGCAGGATCGTTTCGTGGACGGCGAAATCGTCGAGCGTCAACCCGAAATCTTTGGTGGCCTGCGTTGGCGGTACGAAGAACACATCCCGTGGGAAAAACGCCGCGTCGACCGGATCAGCTTGTTCAAGGCCACGTCCGACCTTGAAATCCTGCCGGACTTACGCATGAACAACGCAGAAATGAACACGATCGCCTGCGAATGGCACAACAACATGACCATTGCCATCATGTCGTTCCGTGTCGCGAAAGCCCTGATGCACAACCCCGGTTCCGCCGATGTCATCAACAACTTTCACTGGGGTGGCAGCCGCAAGTTCGAATGGAACTCCACACAACTGATGGAACTGGGCTTCATGGAACCGGGCCAATGGTTTTGAATTTGGGTCACCCGCGGCGCTGCCGTCTTTTGATCTAGATCACCGACTCACCACCAACAAAGCGCTAGAATGCAGCCGTTCTCAACAGTCATATAGAGGAGGCGCGTTTCAGCGCGGCGAAAATCCAATGCATTCTTCAACCAATATATCTGCTACTTCGATCATCATTAAAACGACCATCGTGCACACTGCCTCGTATTTCATCATGGGTTTGCTGGCGCTGGTCCTCTTTAACTACACCGAGAAATTTTCGAGCGGGGTATTAGGTGGCTACATGCGCCCGGTCAGCGATCCAATAGTTATGTTTGGTCCAGCATTCCAGCTTATCCGTGGCTTCCTGTTCGGTATCGTATTCGTGTTGCTCAAAGACATCCTGTTCACCCGCAGCCGAGGCTGGCTAACGATCTGGCTGATGCTGGCGATCATCGGCATCCTCAGCACCTTCGGCGCGGCACCCGGATCTATCGAAGGCGCCATATATACCCGCCTGTCCTACCCGACCCTCTATGACATTGGCATGATCGAGGTTTACGGGCAGGCCATGATTTTGGCTGTGGGCGTATTTTACTGGGTCCGCAATCCACATAACCTCTGGGTTGGCTGGGGTTTCTCGATTGTTGCAGCGCTAGCAGTCCTGCTGGTCTTGCCCGCATTATTTTTCGCGCCAACAGCCGGATAGGCTCACAAGCAGCTGTGATTAATCCGCAAGCTGGAGGTTGCCTTGAGCCTTCTCTTTTGCACAAATACTCAAAAACCGAGCGCAGCGAGGCTCGGCCCGCCCATCAGTGATCAATTATTGAGTATTTAGACAAAAGAGAAATCGAGGGTGGCACATATATGCGACATGGTGATTTGCCACTGGATATACCCTCCGAATTCGGTAAAATCGACGCGACGCGACGGGATCGGATGACAGGGCGCAGATGACCAATACACAGGACACCAAACTGAACATCTCGGCCGGGACTGCCTCCGTTCTCGTTGCAACTATTCTTGTCGCAATAAAGCTCTGGGCTTTGGGCGAGACTGGATCGCTTTCCATTGCTGCCAGCCTGACCGACAGTGCGTTGGACTTGATCGTATCGCTAACCGGCCTGCTAGCCATCGTCTACGCCGCCCGCCCCGCTGACGATGATCACGCGTTCGGGCATTCCTCTGCGGAGGATCTCGCCGCATTGGCACAAGGAATATTGGTCACCGTCTCCGCCATTGTCATCGGCTGGTCCGCGATCGAGCGACTATTATCCGACGCCCCACCCCCCCTCGCAGCCGAGGGGGCAGGCATGATCGCCATGGGTATTTCCATTGTGGTAACGCTAGCGCTAATCTTGTGGCAACGCCGTGTCGTTGCGCGCACCGGAAAACGCGTGGTCGCCGCTGACAGCTTGCACTACATCTCTGATTTATTGCCAAACTTCGGCGCTATAATCGCCCTAGTTGCCTCTTCGGCTTTTGGCATAAGCGCCATCGATTCCGTCATCGCGCTCGCCGCTGCTCTGCTACTGCTGTTCGGTGCATGGCGCATCACCAAAGCCTCGTTCGACGCCCTGATGGACCGACGCGCCGACCCCGAAAGTATCGCCAAAGTCGAGGCTTTGGTAGTCAACTGGCCCGGCATCCTTGGCTACCACGACCTTAAAACCCGCACCTCTGGCGACCGGATATTCGTACAAGTTCACATCGAGCTGGACGGGGCACAGAGTCTGGAAAAAGCCCACGGCATCGGCGCCGGCCTAAAACACGAAATCCTGCGCGTGATGCCTAACGCCGACGTGCTGATCCACAAGGATCCCGCCGGCGACCCCTTATCGCCTAACCGGACGACTTAACGGTATAGCGAGGCTAGAACTTCTAGCTGTGACAAGCATTTGGTTAAGAACTCTTTGTAGTTATTGAGAATTATGTCCCAATCACTATAAGTGCATTATCGCAAACAAGTAGGTCATATATGCAACGGCTAATTGTAACGGGGGCCAACGGGGTGGGCAAAAGTCACCTTGCAGCCCGACTTAGAGACGCCCGACCGGAAATCCCGTTGATATCGTTTGATGCAATCAAACTAACAAGTAAATGGAAACAACAACCAAGGTCAGAGGTCGAAACTGCCCTTTCGAAAATAGTTAATTCTGATGCCTGGATACTTGAGGGCGGCCCCAGCCTTCTCGCTCAAGCACTCCCAAGAGCCGACGCCGTCATCTGGCTCGACCCCTCAGAAACACGAAGAGCATGGCGTCTTCTCAGCCGCCCTTGGCGAAATTTTGGCAAATCGAGACCGGAGCTTCCCGCAGGAAATGTTGACTGGCCACTTCAACAGTATCGTTTTGCAATCCGCAGCATCAAAAATAGGGCAAACTTTCGCAATCACATTTGCGCATGTGTTCAGGACGCGCAAACCCCACACAAATGGCATTGCAAAACGGTGGAGCAAGTTGAAGCTGCCGTTGAAGAATGGCGTCGCGCTGAAGGATAACTCCTCAGTCCAACCCGCGCCCCTTCAACAAGGCCTCGACCTTAGGCAAAGATCCGCGAAACGCTGTATACAACGCTGCCGCATCCCTTGATCCGCCCGCCGTATAAATATGCTCCGCCAAACGCGCGGCCACATCGGGGTCAAACGCATCGCCAGCTTCCTTAAAGGCCGCGAAAGCATCCTCGTCCATCACTTCTGACCACATGTATGAATAATAGCCGCTGGAATACCCGTCACCTGCAAACACATGGTTAAACTGGGGGGCCGAAATGCGCATCGAAATAGCGTGCGGCATTTCCAATCCCGCCAGAATTTCTTCCTGCGCTGCCATCGGCTCGCTTGGTGGCGTTCCCGTATGAAAATCGAGATCGACAAGTGCCGACGCCGTGTATTCAACCGTATCAAAGCCCTGATCAAAGTTTTTGGCCGCCTCGAGTCGATCCAACATCTCCCGTGGCATCGGTTTTCCGGTTTCAACATGTAAGGCGTGTTTCGACAATACCTCCGGCTCGCTTAGCCAATGCTCATAAAGCTGGCTCGGCAGCTCAACAAAATCGCGCGAAACAGAAGTACCAGAGATGAATTTATACGTCACATCCGACAACAGCGAATGCAGCGCGTGTCCAAATTCGTGGAACAACGTGCGCGCATCATCGAAGGTCAACAACGCCACCTCGCCCTCCGGCGCTTTGGCAAAATTGCATACGTTCACGGTAATCGGCCGCACGTCGCCGTCCATCTTTGACTGCCCGCGAAACCGCCAACTCCACGCGCCACCGCGTTTTGTCGGGCGCGCGAAGTAATCTCCGATAAACACACCTATGTGTTCATCCCCGCGTTTCACTTCCCATGCCCGCGCATCGGCGTGGTAGAGCGGGACATCCAAAGCCTCGAACGACAGCCCAAACAACCTACCTGCCACATCAAATGCGGCTTCGATCATGTTGTCGAGTTGCAGATACGGCTTGATCTCGTTCTCATCCAGATCGTGTTCGGATTTCTTTAACTTCGCCGCATAATATCGCCAGTCCCATACTGCCAGATCGTCGTTCACACCGTCTTCATGCAGCATTTGGGTCAACTTCTTCGCATCTCGGTCGGCCTTCTGCCTTGCTGGGGTCCAGACCGCCATCAGCAGTTCACGTACAGCATCCGGCGTTTTTGCCATTTCGTTATCCAGCTTGAAGCTTGAGAAATTTTCAAACCCCAGCAACCGCGCCCGTTCGTGCCGCAACTTCAAGGTCTCGGCCATTGTTGCGGCGTTGTCTGTCTCGCCCCCGTTGGCACCGCGCGCTTCCCATGCTTTAAGAACAAGCTCGCGCAGGTCCCGACGTGTCGAAAATTGCAAGAACGGTATGGCTAACGAACGGGTCAGCGTAATAACTGGCCCATCTTTACCGCGTTCTTTTGCCGTTTGTATTGCGGCCGCTATCAAACTGTCTGGCAGCCCATCCAGATCGTCCTCACTCAACGGCAACTCCCACGATTTTTCGTCAGCCAACACATTTTGCGAGAACGTTGCCCCCAACGACGCCAACCTCTGCATGATTTCCTTCAATCGCGCAGCCGCATCCGGTTTCAAATTTGCACCCGCCCGGACGAACATGCGGTTGTATAACTCAAGAACTCTTTTCTGTTCTTCGTTCAAACCCAGTTTGTCGCGGTTTTCAACGAGGTTCGCCACACGCGCAAACAATGCCCCATTCATAAGTGTCTCGGCAGAGAAAGCAGCGAATTTCGGCGCAAGATCGCGCTCCAGCGCCTCCATCTCATCGCTTGCATCCGAATTTGACAGGTTGTCGAACACCCCCATAACGCGCTCAAGCAATGTTTCTGCACGCTCCATCGCCTCGATCGTATTTGCGAAACTCGGCGCTTCACCATTGCCTGCAATCGCATCAACCGCACCGCGCGCCCGAGTGAAAGCTTCTTCAAATGCTGGCGCGTAATGTTCAGTATTAATCTTGTCGAAAGGTGGAATACCAAATTGTGTATTCCATTCCTGCAGAAGCGGATTCTGGGTCATAGGTCGTCCATTTTCATAAGATGCTGTTTAGGCCACTCTGGAGTTTTCCAAACTTTCTTTCAAGTTCCAAACTTTTTTTCGACGGAATTGAAACGCTTGCACGTATCACTATATATCTAAGTGAACACTTAATAACTATGCAAAGAAAATCCACCATGAAAACATTTGTCGCAACAACAGTTACCGCCGCCCTTCTCGCAACCACCGCTTTCGCAAGTGGCAACGGTGGCGGCAATCCCGGTGCTGGCTTCCTTGACGAATGGGATACGGACACCAACGGAACCGTAACAATCGAAGAAGTCGCGGAACGCCGTTCGGATATCTTCGTGTCGTTCGATGCTGACGATAACGGAATACTGGACGCCGAAGAATACGCTTTCTTCGACGAGGCCCGTGCAAGCAACCACGAAGATGAAGCCGGCCACGGCGGTGAAGGCAAAGCTTCCGTTGGCATGACATTGCCCTTCAATGATGTTGATGGAAACGGTTCCGTAACGCTTGACGAATTCGTAGGTCAGTCTGGTCCATGGATGGCGCTTGTTGATCGAAATCGCGATGGCGTAGTCACAGTGAACGACTTCGGCCCGAACCGCTAAGTTCGCAAGCCGTAAAACCGGTGCCGTTTTCCCCTCTCGGCATCGGTTTTATTCCGCCAGTTCCCCGGACTTCCGTTCAAGATGCCGTTCGTATCGGCGCAGCACCAGCGAGATCGTGATCGTCATAAACAGATAGATCAGCGCAACGATATTATACGTCTCGAAAAACCGGAATGACCCCGCGGCGTATATTTTGCCCAGCTGTGTGACATCCGCGACCCCAAGTACCGACACTAGCGAGCTGTCCTTGATCAGCGCTACAAAATCATTCCCCAGCGGTGGCATGATTGTCCGCAAAGCCTGCGGGAAAACGATAAACCTGAACCGATGCCACGGCCTCATACCCAACGCCTTCGCCGCCTCGATTTGCCCAATTTCGACCGACTGCAAACCGGCGCGAAACACCTCGGCGATGAAGGCAGAATAGCCAATCATCAACGCCA
>CALCGO010000159.1 GCA_937901055.1 uncultured Rhodobacterales bacterium | reverse complement strand
GCATCACAAACTTGTTTTCAAAGCGCATCCATTCGAGGACGGGCGTGAACCGCTGCCCTCCATCGTGCGTAAAGTGGCGGATCGAGCGGGAATCTCGACGCGGGTTTTGTATATTCCGGGTGGGAAACTCGGACCGCTGCTGGACAGCGCCAATAGCACAGTAACTGTGAACTCCACAGCCGCTCAACAGGCATTGTGGCGCAATTTGCCGGTATATGCGCTGGGCCGCTCGGTCTTTGCCATGCCGGAACTGGTTTCCGGTAAGCCGTTGGCCGAATTTTTTGCGGAGCCAGACGCACCGGATGCGGAATCGTATAATTATTACCGAAAATTCCTTCTGGAAACCTCGCAAATCAGCGGCGGGTATTACACGCAACGCGGGCGGGCGGAATTGCTGCGCAGGTTGGTCGATCTGATGTTATCGACGAGCGACCCGCATTTTACGAAGCTGGAGTCGAACCCATCCCGAAGCGCCAATTTGACGTTGGTCGGCGGCACGACTAACCAGATTACATAAGGTTTGCTTCCATAAGCGTGTGTTGGTATTTTCGCCGCTTGTTAGATGGACAGGATGATTCTTATGACCAACAGTGTTTCCCGCGTACTCCGGTTGGCCATACTGCCCATTGCTTGCATGTTCTTGGTTTCCTGCGGGCTGCCGGCATCTGGGCCGAGCGTGAAAGATATTGAGGATAGCAGCGTTGAGAATGGTGGCGATCTGCATATCGTGGACGTTAATCAATCAATAATAAATGCAAGCTCGAGACAGCAGTCGTCGGGCTTTAGCCAATCGTTTCGCAACGTGGGCGTCGTTTCGGTTGACCGAATCCACGTAGGCGATACGCTGACCGTCACTATTTGGGAGAACGTCGAAAACGGATTGTTCTCTACGCTCGGACAGAAGGTTACAACTTTGCCTTCATTGCGGGTGGACCAGCTTGGGAATATTTTCATCCCTTATGCCGGCACTGTGAAAGCCAGCGGCTATACACCAGATGATTTACGTATGAAAATCACCGACCTTCTGGATGATCAAACGCCAGACCCACAAATCGAGGTGCGGCGCGAGGCCGGTGACGGGGCGACCGTCAGCATCCTTGGGGGCGTGGGCGGTCAAGGCGTGTATCCGTTGGATGCCTCCAGCCGTCGTTTGACGGGTATGCTGGCACGGGCGGGGGGGATTACGCTTGATCCCGGGGTGGTGAAAATCTCGGTTCGGCGCGGCGCAAATGTTGGCGAAATATGGTTCCAGGATTTGTTGGACAATCCGGCGAATGACATTCCGCTGCGCGCCGGTGACAAGATTGTTCTGGAAAAGGACGAGCGGTATTTTATCTCCATGGGGATGACCGGCCAAAGGCGCATTGGTTTTGAAACGCATAACCCAACGGTGCTGGAAGCATTGGCGGCGGTTGGCGGGCTTCGCGCAAGTCAATCAAACGCCAAAGGGATTTTTGTGTTTCGCGAAGAACCCGCACCCATTGCCAATCGCGTGCTGGGGCGTACCGATTTGGTCGGGCCGCAGAAGTTTGCGTATTTGGTAGACCTGACCTCGCAATCCAGCTTGTTGGTGGCCGGTAAATTCCCGATCCAAGACGAAGACACGATCTTTGTGACCGAGGCACCATATGTAAAATGGCGCTCGTTGTTATTCACCGTGATTGGAGCGTTGAACGCGACCGTGGCACTTGATACGGCGGTAAACGGTACTGCGGATATCTTCGAGTAAGCGGATGCGGAAACGCATCGCGGTATTCTCGGCTGGATTGGTGTTTTCACGACCATTGCGTCGTGTAATACGCGCCGCCGGATATTCGATTTCAACGGGATGGTTCGGACTGCGCGGGCGCGATATCGGCGTTTGGGGGCGCATTGCGATGTCGCATCGCGTGCTGGCGCGTTGGCCATTATCGCGAATTGTCACATTCGAGGATGCCTTTTTACGTTCGGTTTTGCCGGGGTTGAGTTCACCGCCCGTTGGCTTGAACATCGACGATATTGGCGTGCATTTTGAGGGGCGGTCACCGTCAAGGCTGGAAGGAATTTTGCAAACGGCGGATTTTGATGCCGGTATGTTGGCGCGGGCTGCTCGTGGTCGGGCGTTCTTGCGCCATTATGGGCTGTCAAAATATAATGCTGTAGTGCGCGGCGCGGGGCCGGAGGCAGGATACGTTCTGGTAGTCGATCAAGTTGTCGGAGATGCTTCGATAGCTGGCGGGCAGGCAAACGCCCGTAGTTTTGCACAGATGCTGTCAACAGCGCGCGCGGAAAATCCCGAGGAGCGGATAATAATCAGGACACATCCGGCGGTCCAAAACGGCGACAAGCGCGGGCATTATTCCGCTGATGACGAGGACGAAAACACCGTATTGTCGAGCACCCCGATGAACCCGTGGGACTTGTTGGAGGGGGCAACAAGAGTGTACTGCGTGTCTTCGCAGATGGGGTTCGAGGCCATTCTGGCAGGGCACCGGCCAGAAGTTTTCGGGGTTCCGTTTTACGCCGGTTGGGGCCTTAGCGAAGATCGTAAAGCTGTGCCGCGTCGGACCAGAAAGTTAACGGTCGATGAACTATTTGCCGGCGCGATGCTGGTTTACCCGTTCTGGTACGATCACGCCCGCCGACGTGCGTGCGAATTCGAGGAAGCTGCACAGCAGTTGCTAGTTCAAGCGCGGTATCATTGGGATGGCGGACGCGCGGTGTACGCACTGGGAATGCGATTGTGGAAACGGTGGAATGTGGCACGGTTTCTGCGCGGGGTGGTTTTTGCGAAATCCAACGCGGAGGCTGTGGCCAAGGCTAAGAAAACCAACGGGCAGGTTGTCGTCTGGGCGAGTGCGGAGAGTGCAGAACTGGCAAATATGTGTGCGGCAGCAGATGTACCTTTGCAGCGGATGGAGGACGGGTTTTTGCGGTCTACCGGCTTGGGCGCAGAGCTGACGCCAGCGGCATCCTTGGTGCTGGATGATCGGGGGATTTATTATGATCCTCGCAAAGCCAGCCAATTGGAGCATTTGATTTCGCAGTCTGTTCACCTGCCGAATTTTGCTTCCAACCGGGCCGCTGCGTTGCGCGCCCAAATTCTTGCAGCGGGTGTTTCGAAGTATAACTTGACCGGAGCGGCGACGCTGGACTTCCCTGCTAACCGCAAAATAATCCTTGTGCCCGGACAGGTGGAGGATGACGCCTCCATCCGGTTGGGGGCGGGCGATGTATCGACAAATCTGGGCCTGCTGCAAGCCGCGCGCACAGCGCACCCAAAGGCGTATATCGTCTATAAACCGCACCCTGATGTTCTGGCTGGGCTTCGGGATGGCTCGGTCGATAAAGAGGCTGCTTTGGACATATGCGACCGGATCGTCGAGGCTGCCGACGTTGCGAAATTGATCGAGGCGAGCGACGAGATATGGACGATGACCTCGCTCTTGGGGTTCGAAGCTTTGTTGCGCGGAAAATTGGTTACTTGCCTTGGCTTGCCGTTCTATGCGGGCTGGGGTTTGACACAGGACCTTGGCGCCGCAAGCGTGCGGCGTGATGTGCAAGTTACGCTGGACCAGTTGGTTCACGCGACGTTGATTGATTACCCGCGTTACCACGACCCAGTTTCGAGCCTGCCCTGTACGCCAGAATTGGTTGTGGATCGGTTGGCCGAGGGGCAAACCCGTAAACCGGTAAGGTTACGGATGTTATCCAAGCTACAGGGAGTTTTCGCGGGGTACGCATCTATTTGGCGTTAGGTTTCCACGTCGTCATGATATCGCGGCCAACGGTCCGGCTTTCGACTAAATCGAACCGGGGGGCGTCTTTTAGGGCGTCAATCTGAAGGGGGCCAAACACGGCGCCTCCCTCCGAGCCTATCGCCAGCCCTGCGGTGAAAGTCACCAATGTATCTACCAGTTCTGCCGCGATCAGGGAGG
>CALCGO010000158.1 GCA_937901055.1 uncultured Rhodobacterales bacterium | reverse complement strand
AGCGCGAATTCTGCTGCTTCTAAGCCTGACGAACCAAAAACAGTCGGGACTAATCCGGGCGGCAGGAAATTCTTTATCGCCTCTTGAGCATCTTCGACCACCCTTGATGCTTGCCTTGCGGTGGTCCAGACCTTATTAACCTGGTCTTTCAGTACTGGAGTAATATTAGGATTTGAATGCCCGAGAATCACAGCACCAAAGCCCGTATGTAGGTCGATATACTCCCTTCCGTCTTCAGCATAAAGAATATCATTCATACCTTTCTGAAAGTAAACCTCATTCATCCACATGAGCCCGCTGCGAGAGGCCAAGGATCAATCATTCGATACAGCATAACTCTGCCCAATAAGTTTCAACTCTTTCCGCATTTGCTGCGCCGACGGCAACATCCAAACTATTATTAATGCTAGCAATGTTAACAGGGTTCCGCCGATAATCCTAAAATACAATGCCTCCGGAAGTAGTAGCAAAGCTATAACCAAACCGATCGAAGGCATAACAAAGGGCAGTATGTGTTTAACAAGCGGGCTCACGCCTATTACATTGAAAACAGCTCCCAGAAGGCCGATAACAAACGTAAACTCTGCCAAAGCCAATGCCATTGACGCTCCAGTAAATCCCAAAATTGGTATCAGCATCAAATTGAATGTGACATTTACTACCAACGCCACTCCCGCAAGACCTAATAATATACTCTCACGACCCGTGGCGAGTAGTCCAATGACGAGTGACGGCACGATACTCGCAAAGAATAACGCAATAGAAAGCCACTTGAATGTTTGGACGGCGTCAAAGGCACCCGTGACAAAGCGATCTCCGTACAGGAACTGCATGATAGCAGGTGCAAGCAAGTAACCAGAACTGGCAATAACTAGTCCGACACCCAGCAGAACACGAAAGTTGGCACCGACCTGCCCGGCGAATTCATCATTTTTGCTGACAGCCAGATGAGCGAATACCGGCAACACTGGGATCATCAGTATCCAGGGCATAGTCATTAGTGGATATACGAGACGAAATGCCGAAGAATAGGCACCGACTTCGAGATTAGACCCGTGGAACCATGTGAAAAAGGTGCCACTATGCACGGTCAAGTAGTAACAAACGCTGGCGATACCAAAAATCAGCGCCTTGCTGTAGAAACCCTTGAAGCGTTTCCTGTTCAGCCGTGGCTGCGGCGTATCGGGGAGCATACGTAGGGCAAGTACCTTCATCCCAAACAACATGACAAACTCGCGTAACAGGACAATAACTGCCACGAATATCCCACCAACGTTTAGCAGAATGGTCACCAGGCAAGCGGCAAGCATGGCAACCTGTGCCGACATAGTTAAGACCACATGCGGAATAAAAGCCTGTCTTATCTGGAATACCACATAGAATGCAGTATTATACATTGTCGCCATGACGAGGCTTGCTGTGACCAGTGCAAGAGCTTGTAGCGAATTTTCCGCCTTAAGGGACAAACCTGCACAGATTAACGCCAAGCCAAAGGCTACCAACCTACGCCAACCAAGTAGTGCGGACAAAAGCCGCATTTCCTCAGCAGGATTTTGAACTATTTCACGCGCAGCAATACTCCCGGTACCCATATCGTTGAGCTCCCTTCCAACCACAAAGACAATACTGATCAATGCAAAAAAACCAAAATCTTCGGGTTCCAGGAAGCGGCCCAAAAGAACTGTGATCAGCAGGCCAAGTGCAAGTTGGGTTGAATGTGTTCCAAGCAGTATGAGTTGACTACTTGCTGCGGAGGATACTTTCTTGTGCCCGGCATTCCGGTTCTCTAACATAACGGATACATAGTGGTATGCATGCTAATTACTTTGACAGGAATGTCTTTAATAAAAGTTACCCTCTGCGCCACAATGCCCTTAGCATTGTCAAAATATACTGCTTGCTAAAGGCAGTCATCTTACTATACCTGCCACTCGGGTTAATTATAGCCAGGGTACTGTACAAGAGCCATCGGATCAAATGGCCAAAAATCACCATTGAGTCATAAGCAAAGCAAGCAATGAGCCCTCTATGCCTGCCAAAGAATCTCCTTGGCCCTCCCTTGTGAGCTCTCATTAGAATGTCGGGGTCTGTCTGGTGTTGCAGGCTGCGCCCCTGAAAGTGCACGATCGAGCAGTCACTGGTGTACTTCACCTTCCAGCCACGCTTGCGGACTCGCTCACTGATGTCCAAGTCATCGGCATATTTAAAGAACGCGTCGTCTGCAACGTAATCGCCGAGGGCCTCTCGGCGCATCATCATTGCCGCACCGGAGACCCAATCCATTGTGAACGTACCCTGAATATCCTGCTCCAAGAAAATTGGTGCCGGCGCCCAGCCCTGCGGCAGCAGTTTGCGCAAAAAGAAATAATTCCATGCCGTATTCCAAAGAGTTGGAAATGCACCAGCCGCCGCCCTTTGAAGCGTCCGATCGCCGTTTAAAAGGCGAGGACCAAGTACGCCAAGACGGGGCTCTGCATCAAATCTAGACAGCAGGGTCGTTACGGCGTCATCAAGTATCAGCGTATCGGGGTTAAGCAGCCAGACATAATCACCCCGGGCCAATGCATAACCGCTCTCACAACCACGACCGTAACCGGGATTGCTGTCATGTTCAATCAGAATAACCTGGGGGAACTCCAAACGCAGCATTGCTTTACTCTGGTCTTGAGAGTCATTGTCGACGACGATCACTTCGAATATATCATCGGAGAGCTGAATGTTCTCATAGAAAGACCTCAGGCAATTACGCAACAGATCGCAAACGTTCCAGTTGAGAATTATGACAGAAAGACGTAGTGATGAATTCATAAATCAAACCTAAGCTTATCCATTATCACCACACGTTTTGCATTACGACATGAGAAAGCGGGAGAAAACGTCTCAACATGTGAATTCATCCACTGCTACCGTGTGGACGCCAAAAGCGTATACCTGGGTTTCTCGACGTTCATATCTTGCAATGCAATCCAGCGGAGTTCGGTCGATTGATTCTCAAGGTCGGTGAAGCGAACCGTCCTGTCCAGGCTGCGTCCGTCATAACTGTCAGATAGTACTTCCACATCCGCGCCGTATTTTTCACGCAGACTCATTAGCAGCTCCGACAGCCTGCGAAGGTTGACCTGATGTGCAGGCAGTCCACAGAATTCAGCAGCGAGGCAGGTGATCGTGTCGTAGGCATCAAGAGACAACTCGTGAATCGACGACTGCCCTGACCATTCATGAATCGCAGCTTTTGCCTTATCATAACTCATTTTCCCAACATCAGTATCTTCATCACCAAAGGCACTCTGCTGCTTCACCTGTTTAGCGAAACGAATTCCAATTGGTGACAGGTACATTGGTTCTGGCAATGAGGCAGGTCTCTTCAACCAATTATCCAACCGAGACATTTCACTTAACCAAATACCCTTGTTGCTACACAGGCTATCACGCATTTCTCCGTCGCGTCGCATCCAATTCTGATGAACATCACGCAACCTGTCTTCATCCAAAGCGCTGAGACTGTGTTCCGACGGATGATAGACTGTGTTTACGCTGGCACTGCAGTTGAGCCTGTCGGCCAATAGCAAAAAATCCGGGAACTCGTGATAGTTGTTAGGCATGATACAGAAACTGAGTTCCACTTTCCTGTTTTTGGTCGCAGCAATTGCGGAGAAACGAGCAATGTTCTCCATCATGTTTTTATACTTACCATTCTGCCTGACGCTTTCAATGGTTTCCTTTGTAGCGCCATCTAGTGATATCGAAATATAGCAGGACAAGTTTTCTACAATGTCCTGTATCTTTTTGTTGAACAGTGTGCCGTTGGTGACGATTACACACTCCGTATCCAACTTCTGTTCAATGATAATCTCCCATATTCGAAAATTCTCACTACACAGGAACGTCTCACCGCCAAGGAATACGGCCATTTCCAAGTGAGGCAGAAAGTCTTTTAGTTGGTCAAAAAAATCGTCGCCATAAACTCTCTCGAGCGGTTTCAAACCGTCTCTGTTCTTGCGTATGGACGAGGAAATTTCGCCGTAGCAATGCACGCATTCAAGGTTACATGAATTCGCCAGCATGAACCACATGGTTTTCGGCCACTCAGTGGTGCTTTTTGTTACCCTGTGCGTGTCATAGACCCGGGAAAAACTCTGCGCAAAATTTTTATTCTCTATCTCCCATTTACAGGTTGCGCAGCCGTCAGGCAATCGATTATCTCTTAGCGCCTTCCTGAAATAGGTGATTTTTTCTCCCTGCCATATATCCATCAAGCTCTGGTTCTGAACATTTCCAAGGCTATGCGTAACCGACTGACAGCAGCTGCGCACGTAACCTCTCGGATCAAAAAACAGTGACACGTCAGGCGCATAACACAATGAATGAAATGATTTCCACCGCAGCAGCATTTCCGGACGAAAACGTCTCCACCATATAAATTTTTCTAATGTCGTGAACAAATCTCGCCCTCCCCCTGAAGAATTGATACCGAAAAGACCACGGATCAGCTTCGTCTGAACGCGCCGTCAGACACCATCGACTGTAGTTCCAGTTCCCTGATCAGCACAGGGTCGGCATTGATATTTTTCAGCCGTTTCATGAAAAATACCTTCTTGACGTCTACATCATTGAACATGCGAAGCAGCGCCGCACGTTCATCATCAGTCAAGTCAGGATGCCAGACATCGACGATCAGCACCGTCCGGTTAGCATCCGTCTCATTCCGAGTCTCATGCTCAAAAGATTCATCGAATACTAAGCACTGTCCGCTCTGCCATCGCCTGACCTCTTCATCGACGCGTATGGTACAACCTCCGGGGATATCAATGCCCAGGTGAATTCTTATCCGAAGGTTATCCATGCTGCAATGTGGCGGTAAGTGTGTTCCCGGCAGGTGTAGCGAAAATAGAGCATCACACCAGGGGTAATCCCCGCAAAAATCAGGCAACTGACGGATGGCATCGTAAGTCTTCGGGCATTTTTCAATCGATGGTTTGACCCAGCTCCCCATGTGACTGAACAGGAACATTTTCCACTTTCCAGGGTCAGCAGTTGCCACTGCTTCGGAGTTCGGTGTACCGCGTGGAAAATACGTCAGGAAATCATCCAGTACCAGTTGACGGGCTTCGTTGGCAATACTGTCGAACCCCGATTCCAAGAGAGCGACAGCGGGATAGACAGCAGGATCACGAAACGGTTCAGCCGAAAGCCCTGGAAACAGAGGCATGCCGGGGCGCTGCCGTTGCCCTGAAATTTCGCACGGCTTACTCATCATTTGCACGAACGTTTTCATCCGACCAAGCTCCGGGCCTGCATCCATTACTTCCTCATAGGCACCATTCTGCTGCATTGCCTCGACAATACTCGCGCACATCGCTGGCTCTTTCATCGATAACTCTCCTCTGAAGTTATTTTGCCCCTTTAGTTTCTATAATAGCCGCAGATAAATCAGATTAGCAACAACAGTCACGCCAGACATGACATGCCCTGGCATACTTGATTCGAGCCGCACTAGCATCGTGCAGGGTCGATGTATGGGTTGAATCACGATATACTTCATCGTCAACCACTATAGTTACCAATCAAACTTCTAATTCGGGCAACAGCCGCCAACCAGGTTCACTTTCCAAAGGAGACAGCGGGTAATGACATCGGCCCGAGAGTATTTTTTCAACGTTATCGCTCAAGGTATCAGCCGTGCAGTGTCCATGGGTGCCTCTTTCGCTGCGATCGTACTTTTCGCACGCGTACTCGGTACGGATGCATTTGGTCAGCTTGCTTTCCTGATGGCTTTCGTGATGCTTGCCGCTGTCATTGCCGAGCTGGGTACCACTGGTGCACTGGCCAAAGGCCTTGCCGAGGAAAAAAATCGGGACCCTAAAACCTACTTCGGAAACTATCTCATACTTCGAGCCGTCCTAGCCTGCATCGCCATCCTTGTGGCAATACCAGTTGCCATCATGGTCAGGCCGGACATGATAGGCCTGTTGCTGATCAGCAGCATTGCCATACCTTTTATAGGTGCCAGAGTATTTGAGACGGTTTACCAGATTTACGAAAGACCACTTTACTCCGTATACACGTCCATTTTTCTCGGTATCGCACAGATTAGCGTTGCATTGATTCTGTTGCTGATAATCAAGGTGGAACTGGAAGGCTACATGTATGGTTTCGTGGCCGTGCAATTCGCTTATTTCCTACTGACCCTGTTATTGGTACTGAAGCTTGTTCTACCGCACTTTCATATCCACACACAAACGCTACGTAAAATCATAGTAATGGCCGCACCCATGGGTGTCTGGTCTATTTTTAGTGCCATCTCGACCCGAGCCGATATTTTCATGCTTAGTTACTTACGTACAACACACGAAGTTGGTATCTACAATGCCGCATACCGGCTGCTCGATCTCGGCACAGTCGTTGCTGCAACAGTTGCAGTCCCATTGGTCCCTGTACTTACAAGTAAATTCGGTACGAATCCAAAAGAGATGCGTATGACCGCAGCGCGTGTTTTCGAACTGACCATTATCTGCACGCTGCCAGTACCACTGCTACTATCGTTCGTGGCATCGCCGCTAGTGGAATTCATCTATGGTGAAGCCTTCAGTGAATCAGCGAAATTACTTCCTATATTTGGATGGCTGTTTATCGTGCTAACGCTGATCTATGTCGGTTCTGCTATCAATCTTTCTGCTGATAATATCCGGCATGCGTCTTGGAGTGCAACAATCGCCGCGGTACTAAACATCGCAGCAAACCTCTACCTTATTCCCCGCTACGGATTGCTCGGAGCCGCCTGGTCCAGTGTCATCAGTACCGTATTCATGTTGCTCATATCATTGGTTTATGTCCGAAAAAGTGTCGGCAATGTGTTCGACACACACAAATGGTCTCGAATTATTATTGCGGCCCTCATCCCTTACCTTTACCTACAATTAAGTCTTGACGACAGCCTTGCCAGCCGGGTATCTATATCCGGAGTGCTTTACTTATTTGCAATACTACTCTTTCGCCTGCTTCCGTTTGAATACTTGGCTAACTGGAAGCAAAAATGATACCTCGAATCAATTGGCCAACATAGACAATCCATTTCTTACACACTCGACGACCCTAATAGCTTGAACTGCACAGAATATTCAATTCATATGCCGGAACATATTTCAGTAATGGAACAAACACGGTATTATTACTCGCCCGTGCCTGAAATACCGTTTGAGTTTAGATAATTTGACTCTGCCAACACGGTCTGGATTTCCTTGAAGTTTTTTTATGGAAAAATGTGGAGAAAGATGAAAATCGCAATTCTTGGAACAAGAGGTATCCCAAATAACTATGGCGGAGCGGAGCAAAACGCCGAGCTATTGTCAAAGTACTTCTGCAATATGGGCCATGAAGTTGTCGTATATAGTCCTGATGACCATCCCTACGACAAACCAAATTATGGCGCTGTCTCCATCCGACGTATTTTCTGCCACGAGCATCTGTTTAAGATAGCCGGCACTTTCCTTTACGACATGCTGTGTATGCTCGACGTCCGTAGCAAAAACTACGATATTATTCTGCAGCTCGGTTATGTACCAGCCGCAGCATTCTTCTTTCTCAAGTCCTCACGATATATCCTCGTCACCAATATGGACGGCCTTGAATGGAAAAGATCTAAATGGAACCGGGTTCTGCAAATGTTTGCGAAATACTGCGAAACCACAGCTGCACGTCGAAGTGATGGTTTGATTGCAGATAACCTTGCGATTCGCGACCACTTGCAGCAGATGTATGGTGTTTATTCTCGTTATATTTCGTACGGAGCAGAAATTGTTAAACTAGGAGAACCTCAATTACTCCAGCAGTATCAGCTCTCAGAACGGAAATACTATTGTCTAATTGCGCGGCTGGAACCCGAGAACAACATCGAAATAATACTCGACGGCTATTTGCAGTCTGGCTCTGAGATGGACTTTATAGTCATTGGCAATACAACAACGCCGCATGCCATCCAACTACAACGCAAGTATACAGGGCAACCGCGGATTCGTTTTTTGGGGGGCATATACAATTACAAAAACCTGTCTCACCTACGTGGATTTGCACGTCTCTATTTTCATGGTCATTCGGTGGGCGGTACCAATCCTTCACTAATTGAAGCCATGGCTTCAGGGGCATATATCGCCGCTCACAACAACCCTTTCAATCAAACCGTTCTGGGTGACAACGCCAAGTACTTTTCTGACATCTCAGATGTGAGTCAGATCATCCAGAACTATAGTGACACCGATCGCGAGCTGATAACGGCGGCCAACTATACCGTCATCGAAAATGAGCATCGTTGGGAAGATCTCGCAAGAAAGCACCTGAACTATTTTTCGGAACTAATGACAGCTAAGACGGCAAAATAACAATATGTATCAGCTAGAAACCTCGAGGCTCCTCATTTTCTTGACACGATGCCTTCTTCATACTCAAATTAACATGTATCATACCATTTCACTTTCAGGTTTTATAAAGCCACAGTCAAAGTTTAATTTTTTCATTATCGTGCTGAACAGTTTGAGAAGAACCCCTCATTTCCTCGTTTATGTCAAACAAAACTAAAAAGCGTATTTTTGACCTTGTCGTTACATTGCTTAGCATGCTGGTATGGCTGCCTGTACTTCTTCTGTGCACTATAGCTATTTTCGCTTCCGAAGGCAGACCTGTTTTTTATGTCTCCCGACGCATCGTAGGTGATAATGTTCGTAAAGTAGTCAAGTATCGAACCATGGTGCGTAACGCCGACAAGGTCTACAATCGGCATACGGTACCAATATCAAACAACATGCGCTTTCTTAATGTTCCAGATAACTCCCCCCTGTACACACCTATTGGCAGGATTATCGAAAATTTTGGAATCACCGAACTTCCGCAGTTCTTTCACGTCATCCAGGGCTATATGAGCCTTATCGGTAATCGCCCGCTACCCGAAGAAGTGCTACACGAGATCGAAATTGAATACCCCGGTGCAGCCGATCGCTTTTTGACACCAGCCGGATTAACAGGCCCTGTGCAACTTGTTGGCAAAGCGGACCTCTTTGATCGAGATAGACTTATGCTTGAGATGACCTATTGTCATGTCGCCAAACAAAGTTACAGTTGGAAATTGGACTTCCTGATACTGTGGTATACCGTGCTTATTGTTCTGCGTATCAAACCTGCCATGAACATAGATGAGGCGAAGGAAATGATTTTGCAACTATCCCATATACCTTTCAGCTATCCAACAAAATTACGCCGGCGCTCTTCTGACACAGGCAAAAGCCGGGTGGTAGTATGGGACAAAGATATTCGTTATTCTGTCAATTCAGATAGCTCCGAAAACGATGAGCTCACACCCAATGACAATGCTGAAAAAAAACACCAAAAGGTAAGTAGTTCATAGTTAGGACTAACGATTAAAACCGAATCCTTAAACCATTTTTCTCTGTTATACTGAGGTGCGCATATCCTGCGGAAAGCGATATAGGCCAAGCTCCCCTTAAACATAAGCACGCAAAAGGAACTACCAATCATCTTCATTTCAACCAACCTCAATAGCAAGCACTTTACCCATCCAGAAAAAACAGCTTTGTTCGGCTCTGATTTACCGCTGGAAGCAACCTCTTTCGATACCACCTCATACAATGGTGTGATAACAAAACGAATCGATTCAAAAACTAGTGTCGAACAGCACTCTAATATTCGAGAATTTTACGTCGACTCATATTGCACCCTCGATCAAATTTCGGTCTGAGAGCACCCCGTAATGAAAGTTATTCTTGCCCATAAATTTTTTCATCTTGTCGGTGGAACCGAGATTTATTTTCAACACCTTGCGGACATACTGGAACAGCATGGCCATGAACGATTCCTTTTAGTGTCCAGCATCCTCGCAATCCGCCGTCAAAATATGACCGGTTTTTTCTTGAACCGCTTGATTTTCGTGATCAAGCCTCAAGCTACAAGGCGCGGAATTTTGGACGCATCCTGGCGCGCACGTTCTATTCCACTGAGGCCCGCCGCAAGATTGGCGCGCTGGTACGCGAGACACATCCCGATATTGCTCACTTACAGGCCATTGAGAATCACATATCACCATCCATCATCGATGAACTTAGCCATAACGAGATCCCAATAGTACAAAGCGTTAACACGTACAAG
The DNA here is from genome assembly GCA_937901055.1 of uncultured Rhodobacterales bacterium. GTDB lineage: Bacteria > Pseudomonadota > Alphaproteobacteria > Rhodobacterales > Rhodobacteraceae > NORP23. Next base: position 169 of record CALCGO010000158.1, on the reverse strand, counting down.
CACTCATGTACATCGTACCGCCACTACCTACAGGACAAAAACGAGACCTGTGAAAGATGCCGGGGAGGCCGGCATTATCACGCAATGCGTACTCGCTGCGTAAAGGGCTCTCTGCTCGCCAGTACCCTGGGCATGCTGGAAATGTACCTGCATCACCCACTTATGCACA
>CALCGO010000157.1 GCA_937901055.1 uncultured Rhodobacterales bacterium | reverse complement strand
CTACAACTGCAATATGCAGCCGCTTCTGTGGTCCATTATTGCTCCGCGTTTTACAAGTCTCGATCACGCATAATGTCACCACCACGCGCGCGCTCGATATTATCCAGTATCAGCAGAACACCTCGGTCTTGCTGGCTTCCGCCTCGAGGTGCCTCCGACCGACTGCAGCGTTGGTTCACCGGCGTTTCACGAAGCCCAACAAAGTTGTACTACCCATCTAGTTTTATCGCCAGATGGGGTTCGACCATGCCCGTTTTCCGGCGCGATCAATTATAGTTACACGCACCCAAGGCGAGTCGGCCAGACGCTCCAATGAAAGCTGGGCGGAGGTCATCGACTTTCCGTGCAGGGTGGCCATCGAGGTTCCTTGACCCTGAACGATTATCGTTGCCGCTGACGAGCAGTCGACCTCGACACCGCTATCTGTAATCCGGATATCGTCGATTTGGGGGCCGGTGCTCGAATAATACTCGCCAGCCTTTAGGGCTGCCAGCAGCGCTTCCGGAGAGTTTTTCGTCGCTTTAACCATAACCCAGCCACCGAAGAAATCGGGTGTGTTGAAATGAGCGTCATCGGTGGCGATCATGTTTAGTTTGCGCCCGCCATTCAAAAGGTGTTCCAATGTCATGAACCCCTCGCCACGGTCGTTGTCGACGATGCAGCCATGGTTGTAGATCTCTACCGCGTGGGCTGCGGTGATGGTGCGAGCGTCGGCCTCGCTCATCCCCGACCAATGTGGATGAGCAATGGCCACGAAAGCCCCTGCATCGCGCGCGCGTTGCGCAATACTTGCGGCGGATTCCGAGCCTTTCACCGGACGAAAGTGCGGAGCATCCGGAGGGGTGAAATCATACGGCAGGCCGGCTGCCACAATGTGCCATAGGTGCCCATTCTCCATGGTGCCTGTATGCAGTTCGGCACCCAGAATGGTCGTGAAGCGTTCATTGTGGAAGGCTGTTGTATCCGTGATTGGGTAATCGAACAGCCCGACAAAGTGATCTGTTAATGAAATGAAATCATAGCCTTCAGCCTGATACCTTCGGCAGACCTCCGCGGGCGAGAGCACACCATCCGAACAGGTCGAATGCGTGTGAAGGTTTCCACGATGGAATTTTCCTAGGGTGGAGAAAAAGCTGGTTGGCATGGCATATCCCTTTCCTCAATTGGAGAATCAGACCGTACGATATCTCGCTAGGAAATATGAAACGCGACGCGATTGATGCCAAGTATTATTTTAGGTTTTCCTGTGCTTGCGTACTAGACACGCGGTTTTGCCAGAATTGGATAATAGACGATGGCGAACCCAGCGAAGGCTGCGATCCACAAAGTAGCGGAAGTATACAGCAGGTGGGTTTGGGTTGGCAGGAACTCGGACGTTATGCGCAGCAGAGCTGCCAGAATGACGGCTCCATAAGTGGCCACTATTGGTTTGGTCGATGCGAGCGGACGACCCGAATGCCCAAGGCTAACACGTGTCATCATCGCCATTGTTACGACGCCGATCACACCGACCATCCAAGCGTGCGGAATTTGCGTTCCGTCAGTTAAGGCCAACAGAACGAACCCCAGTGGAACAAAAGCATATCCAATGTGGAGGATTGTAACGAGCGGCTCGTTTATCGTGCGCCAACCAGCCCACCTAGCGAGGCGAACAGCGTGCGCCACTGCGGCGAGGGCGCCAAGAATGCGAGTGCCGATGAACTCGGGCGTGATCACCCATATCAGAAGGGCCGCGATGGCGATGCCGATTGCCAAAGTGTCAAACCGGTTAACGGGGGTGGGCAGGCGGCCCGGACCTTGGCGCGCCAGCCAATTGCGTGTGAAGCTTGGGATGACACGCCCGCCAATCAGGATGATCAGAAAAACGATTGTGCCAACGCCGAAGCGAATGCCGTAACCACCGTAGGCTGATCCGGTAAGGGCCTCAAAATGGAAAATTCCATTGGATATCGCCAGTAGGGCGACGACGCCCAGAACTTTGAGGTTCCGCCAGTTTTTGCCCGCGACTATTTCACGTGCCAGCACGGCTGCGAGAACGATCAAGAAAGCGGAATCAATCAGTGGCGCGACAAAGGCTGGTAGCCATTGCGATACGAATATGGCCACGCGGCCTGCTACCCAGATACTCGACAAACCCACAACCGGCCAACCTAGTACTGGTAGTCGGCCTGTCCAGTTTGGCACTGCGGTAAGTAAAAATCCGGCGATAACAGCGCTGGAGTAGCCGAAAACCATTTCGTGCATATGCCAGTCCGCGCCGATCATGCGGCTGGGGATTTCGGTTCCCGTCGCGAGAAAAACCACCCAGAGGGTCATGGCCAGCGCCGCCCAGATACCCGCCAAAAGGAAGAACACGCGAAAGCCGTGGCTGAATAGGACTGGGCCTTTATAGGCGCGGCGACGTTCGGATGTGGTTTGCATGGGGGGACTCGATCATTGTGGTAAATTTGCTTTGGATTAACGGAACTAATTTTACACTACATTGATATAAGTCATATTATACATTCAATTCCACCTATATATAAGCTGGAAAGAACGGGAAATGACACATCATGCGGACAAGACCGGACCAAACAACTGAAATGGAACTGTCTTCTGGCACTATCACGCTAGATGGACATGGTTACATTGTTGATCCCGAACTGTGGACACCGGATTTCGCCCGTGCGGTGGCAAAAGCCGAGAATATAGATTTGACCCAAAGCCATTGGGACGTGCTCGATTTTATGCGTCAGTCTTACGCCGATCACGGGGTCGCAGTCGATGTGCGTCACGTGAATAAATTTCTCGGCGAAAAGAATAGCATAAGCAAGCACGACGGCCGCCGTCTGCTGTTTGAGCTATTCCCCTACGGCTACGTTAAGCAGGCCGTCAAGATGGCCGGCATGAAGCAACCGCGTGCATGGAGCACGGGTTAGACGCCCAGCAATAACCCCGGTAAATAAAGAACGATGCCCGGGAAAGCGACAAGGCCAGCGATCGTCAACGCATCAGCGATGAAGAACGGAGATACCCCCCAGAACACGTCCTGAACCGTCAAATCCTTGCGCACACCTGCAACCACGAAACAATTCAGGCCGATCGGCGGCGTTATCAAGCAGAGTTCCGCCATCTTAACCACCAGTATTCCAAACCAGATCGCACAGGCTGTTCCAGACATGCCGAATGTACTGTCAGCCGCCGATACAAATTCGCCACCGTTCAGCGCCATAACGGCAGGGTAAACGACGGGCAGGGTTAACAACAACATTCCGATTGCATCCATGAACATCCCAAGCACAGCGTAGGCCAATAGGATGAAAACCAGTGTCAGCATCGGGCTTTGGTCAAGCGAAGTGATCCAATCGGCGAACACGCCTGGAAGGTCGGCAAAGCCAAGGAAGCGGACGTAAATCAACACACCCCAGATGATTGTGAAGATCATGACGGTCAGCTTGGCGGTTTCCAGCAACGCTTCTTTCAGCTGTGCCCAGCGCATACCTTTATATAGTGCGATTATCAGGACGACGAATGCGCCAAGTGCGCCACCCTCGGTCGGGGTACCCCATGCGTCACCGCCAAACGGGTTGTAGATGAAGAAAATAATAATCGCGACAACGAAGAAAATCGGGAACGCTCCGGGAAGGGATTGAAACCGTTGTTTCCATGTGAATCCGCCAACGGGGGGGCCGAAGTCTTTGAACACCAGTGCTAGTCCGATTACCAAGCCACCGTAAATAACAGCGGAAAATGCACCGGGGATGAAGCCTGCCAACAACAGACGGCCGACGTCTTGTTCGACGATAATGGCGTAGATTACGAGGATCGCAGAGGGTGGGATCAACGATGCGAGTGTTCCAGCTGCGGCCACGACGCCTGCAGCGAAACGTTTGTCGTAACCCTCGGCCAACATCTCGGGTATGGCGATGCGGGCGAAAACCGCAGACGTGGCAACCGAGGCGCCGGAAACGGCTGCAAAACCTGCCGTTGCGAAGACTGTCGAAACGGCCAATCCACCCGGCAACCAGCCAACCCAGCGCTTAGCAGCCTCGAACAGGGCTTTGGTTAGGCCTGCATAGTAAGCGAGGTAGCCAATTAGGATGAACGTCGGGATCAGCGACAAAGCTTGCGAGGCGATTTTTGAGTGCGGCACTTGCCCTGCGGTCTTAACCGAGACCGTCAACGCCCACATGAAATCGTTAGGATCGTAGCCTTTTTTTGCCCAAAAAATCCAAATTAGCCCAGTTAGGCCCGTTAGCGCGGCAGCAAAAGCCACCCGCACGCCGATCAGAACCATGAATAGCATAAAACCCGAAACGATCAGGCCGATGTCGATGGAAGTCATTGGTTGGTTTCCTCGTCAAAACCTGAAACGGTGGCGGCCTCGTTGGCGGCAGCAGTGGCAGCGTCCTCGATCAACGGGACAGCGATCGGACTTCTGACGCCTGTGCGTAAGGCGCGACCGTATCCCCAGACTTGCAAAGCTAGGCGCAAACTGAGGACAGCAAAAGAGAATGTAACCAGAAGTTTGGCTGGCCAAAGTGGTAGGCCAATATCCAGCGATGAATCGCGACTCCAGTTCGGGGCGCCGAAATCAAAGGATCGCTGGAAGTGCGCCCATGTTCCCCAAACCAACAGAAGCATCAGAATGAGCATCACGAAGGTTGAGGCCAATTCGGCCGCCCATAACCATCGCCCTCGTAAACGCCCTACCAGAATATCCATACGAATATGCCCGCCAAGTCGCTGCGTATAAGATACGCCGACGAAGGCCAGCAACGGCATCGCTTGTTCGATCCAGTCCACGTAGCCGGGTAGGGGCTGGTTAAACAGATTTCGACCGGTGACGCTGACCACAGCTAGCAACATTAGTGAAAACGCAGCCAAACCGCCGATCAAAGCCAGTTGGGTTTCAAATTTGTACAGGGTTCGATCAAGCTTACTTAAAAGACTATCGTCTTCCAAAACGGGGGAGTGGGCTGACACGTCGGTATCTCCAACTTAAGAAAACCCCGCCCTTGCAGAAAGGACGGGGTTGATTTTAACAAGCCGGATTAGTTGGCTAGTGTGTCGATCACCAAGTCATACAGCTCTTGTGCTGGTAGACCGCGGCCGTTCATATCTTCGATCCATGCTGCAGCAGCAGGGCCGGCAACTGCGCCGCGGAAGGCTGCAAGTTCGTCGTCGGAATATGTGATCCGCTCAATGCCGCGCTCGTCCAGTGCAGGACCCCAAGCCGACATAGTTTTGTTGTCGTAGAACTCGACATAATAATCGAGGGATTCGTCAACAGAACCAAGCAAGGCTTCACGTTCGCTGTCGGACAGATCGTTCAACGCGTCGGTGTTAACCACAACAGGGCAGTTCACAGTGCCCGGGTTAAGGTTTGTCGTCCACCAAGAGGCGTTTTCGATTGTGCCGTAAGACATGTGCGCGTGCGGTGCGAAGGCAACGGTTTTCACAACGCCGCTATCCATCGCCTGACGAACCTCGGTTGCAGACATAGATGTCGGAACAGCACCAACAGCGCCCATTGCCCGGCCAA
>CALCGO010000156.1 GCA_937901055.1 uncultured Rhodobacterales bacterium | reverse complement strand
GGTGTTTATGGTGGCCTCGATCCAGCGGGCTTGTTCGTCAGTGTCGTCACCGGGCAGGCCGCGGGTGACGTCCTCGATCGGGAATTTGGAAAGGATCGCGACGCCGTTGAAGGATTTCTGGCCGTGGGTTTCGATGTTATAGCCGAGGTCTTCGATCGGTTCGCGGGGGAAGTTTTCGTCAATGGATTTGATTTCTTGTAGCAAGACGACATCGGGGGAGGTTTCTTCCAGCCATGTCAACAGGTTGGGGAGGCGGGCCTTGATGCCGTTGATGTTGAACGATGCGATTTTCATGGCGGGCCTCTCTGGCGTTAACGTTTTGTCTACGGTTAATTGATATAGGTTTCACGCGGGTTTTGGAACTGTGGATTGTATGGCGAGCGATTATAAATTCGTTAAAGTATTTGGAGAGCGGAACACCGGGACGCGGGCGTTGATACGGATGTTGGCGGCGCAGGAGGGGGTGCGGATGCAACCTTTTGGGGAGCGGGGAGCGCTGAACCTGCCGCAAAATGCTGAGCTGAGGGAGGTGATTGAGGAGAAGTATAAAGGCAAGTGGCGCAAGGTTTACCGTGATGCGCTACGGGATAATGAACAGGCGGTGGCGTGCCCGACGAAGGCGTGGAAGCATGCCTTGCCGGTTTGGGATCCGGCGTTTGTGGCAAAGCGGGCGCATGTGGTTTTCTGTGTGCGTAATCCGTATTCGTGGGCGTTGTCGCTGGCGCGACGACCGTATCATCAGAAAGGGCCCAAAGCGGGGAGCGTGCTGGATTTGGTGACGCAGCCGTGGTTGACGGTTTCGCGGGACAATATGGACGCGGTTTTGCGTTCGCCGATGGAGTTGTGGAACGGGAAGGTCGCAGCGTACGAGGCGTTTATGCGAGCGGCGCGCGTGCCGACGCGGGTGATCCGGTTTGAACGGTTTGTGACTGAGCCTGAGGCGGAGGTGCGCGGAGTGTTATCGGATTTTGGGATTCCGTTTGAGGCGGTGCGCGCGGTTGCGTCAACCAAAAATCCGGCGATGCCACTTGAGAGGATTTCGCAGTATTATAGGACGGCGGGTTGGAAAAAATCGCTAACCGCGGAGGTTGTGGTTGCCATCAACAGGTCGATTGACTGGGATTTGGCGGCGCAATACGGGTATTACGCGTTGGAACCCGATGAATTCCCGTCATCGGAGATTACATGGAGAAACTGGTTCCGCAGCCGCAGCTTGATGTTGCGTTCGGGTTCTCGATAACGAAGCGGGCGCCGATGAGTTCTTGGGAATAATCGATCACCGCGTCAGTCAGGAACGGCAAAGAAATCTGGTCGATCAGGACTTTTGTGCCGTCTTTTTCCAAGATCAGATCATCGTCTGCAGGATCGTCAAGTTTGATTTCGTATTGAAAGCCGGAACAACCACCACCCTCTACGGCCACGCGTAAACATTTTGCCTCGGACGCTGCGGAGTTAATTGCGTCGATTTGCGCAAATGCACGGTCTGTAACTTTGGGTGGTAGAGAAAGCTGCATCTTTCGGCTCGTTTCCTATTGCTGTAACAAGACGAATATAGGCCCCGAAGTGGGTCGGAACAAGACCGGAGGCTAAGATGTGCGCTATTTACGCAAGTGACCCTGACCAAAGCCGGGGGCGACTGTTTGACGAGGGGGGCTCGGCGCACCGGTCGGCCTTTCAGCGAGATCGCGACCGGATCATCCATTCTAGCGGCTTTCGGCGCCTGAAACACAAGACACAGGTTTTTGTGGAGCACGAGGGGGATTATTTCCGTACACGGCTGACGCATTCTATCGAGGTTGGGCAGGTGGCAAGGACAATCTCGGGGGCGTTGGGCTTGAATATCGACCTAACGGAAGCCGTAGCTTTGGCACATGATCTTGGCCACACGCCTTTCGGACATACGGGCGAAGATGCGTTGAATGAGTGTATGGCCGCGTTCGGCGGGTTCGATCATAATGCGCAAGCGCTGAAGATTATCACCTCGCTGGAAAAGCATTACGCTGACTTTGACGGCTTGAACCTGACGTGGGAAACGTTGGAGGGGATTGCGAAACATAACGGGCCGGTAACGGGGGATCTGCCGTTTGCACTGGCGGAGTACACGGCGAAATATGATCTGGAGCTTGGCACTTATGCCAGTGCGGAGGCACAAGTCGCGGCGATTTCGGATGATATTGCGTACAATAACCACGATCTGGATGACGGGTTGCGGGCGGGGTTGTTCACGGTTGACGACATCTGCGCACTGCCGATTATTGGCAAGTGTTTTGCCGACGTTGATGAGAAATATCCAGACCTCGATCCGTTGCGTCGGCGTCACGAAGCCTTGCGGCGGGTTTTCGGTGTTATGGTCGAGGACGTCCTGATAACTAGCCGCGCAAGATTGGCCGCATCAGGGGCGCAATCGGCGCAGGATGTTCGCGGGTTGGATGCGCCGGTGGTTCAGTTTTCGGACGGGTTGTTTAATGAGCTTAAGCAGATACGGGAATTCCTGTTTGAGAACATGTACCGCCATTGGACTGTGCGACGGATGCGGCGCAAAGCGGCGCAGATTGTTGTCGATATATTCGATATTTTTATGGACGATCCGGGTATGATGCCGCCGGAGTGGAAGGTGGCCGCTGAGGGCGACGAGACCCATCGCGCAAGGGTTATCGCCGATTATATCGCTGGAATGACGGACCGTTTTGCCTTGCAAGAGCATGCAAAACTGACAGATCCGAATTTGAAAAGTTAAGGGTTATCGATTTTTTGTTGATTTATGCATCAACAGTCATTATTTGCACGCCCATGAATCCACGGGCGTTTATTAGCCCAATTGCATGAGGAAAGTATCATGGGTAAGGAAAAGTTTGAACGCTCGAAACCACACGTTAACGTTGGCACG
>CALCGO010000155.1 GCA_937901055.1 uncultured Rhodobacterales bacterium | reverse complement strand
GTTCATAGCAGTTGTGGCAGCCGTGCTTTTTGTGATGTTACCTTCATCCGGAACACGGGACACACCGCAAGAACGGTTTGGCTTTGGCGAAATTCTAGCGCGTCATGTTCATATATACCGCTCCCCATCTGAAGCGGCACCAGCAATCGGGTGGCTGTTCTATACGCTAACTTTTGTGTCGCTATTAACCATTCTACCGGGGTTTGTTGCCCCAGAGCATCGCGCCTTAGTAACTGGTGCAATGCCCTTGGCTGGAATCGCCACGTCAATATCCATCGGAGTTTTGTTACTTCGATATATGGAAGCAGTGCGGGTTGTTATGTTGGGTTTTGGCACATCGTTTTTCGTAACCCTGCTGATAATAGTTTTCCCCGATACCCCATGGCTTTATATCGCGTTGCTCGGCGCTCTTGGCTTGGTTCAGGGCGCAAGTTTTGCGGCTATCCCGCAGCTAAATCTAAACGCAACCGCACAGGCGCACGCAAATGGGGCGATGGCGCAGATGGGCAACCTTGGCAATACTATCGGAACGCCGCTGTTGCTGGTAGCCATCGCGACGTTTGGTTCAGGCGGCATGATCGGGTTCTTGCTGGTTTGCTATAGTTTAGGCTTCATGGTGCATGTTGTGCAGGCAAGACGGCGACGATAGTTTCGCGCATTCGTAAAAACCAAGCGCATACGGCTTGGTTTTACGAATTATGCGTAGGTTGCGCTTTTCATCTTTTGGCGCGGGTCATAGGCGTGGTCACCCTTCCAGCTTTCCAGAAATGCGGCCAGATCATCGTCGATGGTATCGGGCATTTGCACGGACAGCGTCACCATTTGGTCGCCTTTCTTGCCACTACGCATCTCGATCCCGCGTCCTTTTAGGCGCATCGTTTGCCCAGTGCGGGAACCTTGCGGGACTTTCAATCCGACCAAGCCCTGCAGCGTCGGCACCTCGACTTTGCCGCCCAACGCGGCCTCGTAAATCGTGATTGGTAGCGTAAGATTAATATTTAAACCGTCACGGCTGAAATTGGGATCGGCACGCACTTCGATCTGGATCAACGCATCGCCCGCAGGGCCGCCGCCATAACCGGGTTGACCTTTGCCTTTCAAGCGAATGGTTTTGCCGTCCTCGATGCCTTGCGGAATGGTGACGTTGAGCGCGCCATCTGCCATCTGCACCTGCTTTTTGCCACCAAGCGCTGCCTCGATAAACGAGACAGACATGTTGTATCGCTGATCTTGTCCGGCAAACGACTGACGCGACTGGGATTGCCTATCACGAAACATTTGCGAGAAAATATCGCCCATGTCGCCCATATCCTGATGCCCGCCACGTCCTTGAAAGCCTTGGTGCTGGCGCGAATACTGCGGCGCTTTCTCGGCACCGCTTTCGTCGATCTCGCCACGGTCATACTGGCCACGCTTTTTATCTTTGCCCAGAATGTCATAAGCGGCGGAAACGGCCTTGAACCGTTCCTCGGCTTTTGTATCGCCGGGGTTCAGGTCAGGGTGCAACGATTTGGTCAGCTTGCGATAAGCCTTCTTGATATCGTCCTTTGCGGCGCCTCTTTTGACGCCCAGAACGTCGTACAGGTTCTTAGCCATTGAATTATCCATCAATTGTTCGCCCTATATCTAGGCATTCACGGATAATTCACAAGTATGATTAATACGTTACCCGCGACGACGACGGCGACCACCGCGTTCACGGGCTTCCGGAGCACCCTCAGCGGGCGGAACGCGGTTGGCTTTAATCCATGCGCCACCGTGGGGATCATTATCCGTCAACAGGTTGGCCGCACGAATGGCGTCCATTTCAATTGGGTGCAACGGGTTCATAATTGCCGATGTCATACCCGATGCAATCGCCATTGGCAGGAATGCCGCGTTTACGCCGTTACGGTTTGGCAGGCCAAAGCTAATATTAGACGCACCACAAGTCGTATTTACACCCAGCTCAAGACGCAATTTCCGCACAAGTTCGAAAACCTGAAGACCTGCGGTCGCCATCGCACCGATTGGCATAACCAGTGGGTCAACGACGATGTCATGGGCAGGAATGCCGAAATCAGCAGCACGTTCGACGATCTTCTTGGCGACGGCGAAACGAACCTCCGGATCTTCGGAAATACCCGTGTCATCGTTGGAAATAGCCACCACAGGAACGTTATACTTTTTAACCAGCGGCAGGATCAATTCCAGCTTGTCTTCTTCGCCTGTTACCGAGTTCAACAGCGGGCGACCTTTGCAAACCTGAAGACCGGCTTCAAGTGCAGCGGGAACCGAGCTGTCGATACATAAAGGAATGTCCACAAGGTCTTGAACCATCATGATAACTTTCTGCATCAACGGGGGTTCGGTCTCGTTCGGATTGGGGTTGGAGTTGTAAACAACACCTGCATTAATATCGAGCATTGTCGCACCAGCCGCAACCTGTGCCAGCGCGTCCAGTTCAACAGTCGAAAAATCGCCTGCTTCCAGTTCGCGTGCCAGCTTTTTGCGGCCCGTAGGATTGATGCGTTCACCGATGACGCAGAAGGGTTGGTCAAAACCGATGATGGCGGTTTTGGCGGCGGATTCAACGATTGTACGTGTCATAGACGTGTCCTTAGGCGTGAGCGGCGAGGCTGGCAGGGTTGCCGTGTTCGCTGGTGTATTCGGCTGTCTTGTTGATC
>CALCGO010000154.1 GCA_937901055.1 uncultured Rhodobacterales bacterium | reverse complement strand
CCCAGTTCCGCCTGTAATGCGGGCAGAGCCGCAGGAACCTTACCAACTTGCAGAGCGACGGCCGCACCAGCGCTGATAAGAACAGCAACCTTCAACCAGGATGTTTCGATCTTGTCTACGCGTTCTCTCCTTGGAATATTCTAGTTTGGCGGGCGCGCGGAGCCGCCACTAGGAAAATATTGATGTTTTCCGCCCGTAACGCCTTGTGCCGATCGTTGAAAGCGAACGATTTGATCCGCTCCTAGTTCAGACATCACACGAACCAACGACAAGGTAAAGGCGTGCCATATGTCTCACACTCCATATTCCGAAGCCGATCAGTTGGCGGGCTGTCGGCATCGAATTTACCGCCATCAGAAGCTGAGGGTTCCAAATGTTGGGCGCAATCCATTAGACTGACACCAAGGACCGCGCAACAAAGGAGAATACGCTCATGCTGCGGATTTCACAAAAAACGGACAGCCTTTTCACTAATTCGCGGACAGCTGTTTCAGTAATAAGCGGACAGCTGGTCTGACGCTGGACTTTTCTCATTTGTTTCATTCATGGTGCAATGGTTTCGACTTTTTCACTGTTGGTCAAGGCGGTTATTTTCCCCTTTTTGCGCATGCTCTCGCCCTTCAGTTCAATTCTGTGCGCATTGTGAATGATACGATCAAGAATGGCGTCGGCGATCGTAGCTTCGCCGATCATTTCGTGCCAGGCCGAGACCGGGAGTTGGGCGGTAATCATGGTTGATTTGCGTTGGTAGCGTTCCTCGAAGATTTCCAACAGATCGAGGCGCTGCTGATCGTTCAGACTGTGGGTCCCCCAATCATCGAGGATCAGCAACTGGACACGGGCGAGCTTGTCAACGAGACGCGGAAAACGCCCATCGATCCTGGCCATGGCCATGTCCTCGAACAACCGGGGCATGCGCATGTAGGCCACCGAATGGTCGAGCCTGGCAGCCTGGTGGCCGAAGGCACAGGCCATCCAGGTTTTACCGGTGCCGGTTTGTCCGCTCAAGATAAGGTTCTCGTGGGCCTTCAGCCAGCCGCCTTGTGCCAGAGCTAGCATATTGCGCCGATCAAGCCCGCGTGGCGCAGCAAAGTCGATATCTTCGATGCAGGCATTTGGAAAGCGCAGCTTGGCAGCACGCAAGCGGTTGGAAAACCGTTTTTCGGCACGCGTACTTGCTTCGCATTCCAGCATCAGGGCCAGCCATTCATCACGGCTCAAAGCCGCGTTCGGGTCCTGTTCCGCAAGGTCACGCCAGGCGCAAGCCATGCCGGTCAGGCCGAGTGTGTTCAGTTGATCAAGGGTTGGGTGTGTTAACATGTTCGATGTCCTTATGGGGTTACTGGTAATAGGCGCGACCACGGATATTGTCGTGTGCCGGGGCGGGTTTGGGCGGCGCAGGCGGATCGGCCATCTTGTCAAGGCCCGAGGAAAGAATGGATCTGACTGAGCTGTAGTTGACGGTATTGTTGCTCAAGGCGCGATCACAGGCGGCCTCGAGGCGTTCCGGGCCATATTTACGGTTCAGACTGAGGATCCCGAGAGCTGAGCGATAGCCTTGTTCCGGGTGCGGCCTCTCGCGCATCAGTCGATCGACAAGGGCGGCAGTGTGATAACCGGTTTTTGCCGCCCTGTGGATCAGACCTTCCGGGGTCATGCCCGCATGGCGCTGATGTGCCTTGGGCATATGTTCCCTGACGGTGGTATGGCCGCCCCTCTGGCCGCGCCGAGTATGTAAGGTAACGCGTTGATGTTGATGGAATATCTCCACCATGCGATGGGTGAGGCGTACATCGACCATTCGCCCGATCAGGTTGTGCGGGACGGAATAGAAGCAATGATCAACCTCGACGTGATAATCGGGGTGAACCTTGGCGCGCTTCCATTCGGCGTATTCAAAGGGCTGGTCCGGCAGCGGGCCAAGGGCCGCCTTCTCAATCTGCTCAAACACCTCATGGCGGGATTTGCCAATATGGCGCATGGGGCGATTATTGAGGTCGTTCAGCAAGCTGGCAATGGCCACGTTCAGAGTATCGATCGAAAAGAAGCATTGGTTGCGCAGGCGCGCAAGGATCCAGCGCTCGACAATCAGAACCGCCCCCTCGACCTTGCCTTTGTCGCGCGGTTTACGCGGCCGGGTTGGTAGCACGGTTGTATCATAGTGCTCAGCCATCGCTTCGAATGTCGGGTTTACTGTCGGCTCGAACCAGAGCGGTTTGATGACCCCCGACTTGAGATTGTCGCAAACGATCGCCTTGGGTACGCCTTCGAAAAAAGCCAGCGCCCGGCACTGAGCTTCAATCCAGTCCGGCAACTTCTGGCTCAGGCTCGCCCAGACGAAGGTATAAGAAGAGGCCCCCAGAATGGCGACGAAAATTTGCGCCTTGTGAACCTCACCTGTGCCGGGGTCCGTGATCGGAACCGTATGTCCGGCATAGTCCGTTTGCATTACCGCCCCGGCCTCATGGCGGTTGCGGAAACTGGCGCTGGTGCGCTTCTGAAAGGCGCGAAACTGACCACAGAACCATGTGTAACCATAGCCATCTGGGTGATTGGCTCGATACTCTTGCCATAACAGGGTCAACGTCACCCCTTTGCGCTTCAACTCCGTCGCGATATGAGCCCAGTTTGGCTCGCAATCATCGCGTCGGGGCCGTCCCGCTCGTTGAAACAGGGCACGGGCTATAATGGTATCCTCATTGCTGCCAGCAGGAAGGGGCCAGCAGGCCAGCCCCGATTCACGCGCCCGCAGCAGATAGGTCGCCACCGTCGTCTTGCTCAGCTTCAGACGGTCTGAAACCGCCCGCACCGACAGGCCCTGTTCAAAGGTCAATCTCAATATGGATCTTATATCTTTCATGGTCACATGTCTCGCTTGCTTGCGTCTTGGCATCCGCTTCTCCGGTTTCTGAACCAGAGGAAAGGATGCCGTAGCGCGGCGAGAAAAAACCAACATAAAACCACACGGACATCTGTCCGGGAATTACTGAAATCGCTGTCCCGTAATTACTGAAACCCGTGTCCGCTTATTACTGAAATCACTGTCCGGGAATTTGTGAAACACGCAGTTGGGTTCCGTTCAGCACACGCTCAACATCGATTGCAACAGTTGCGTCGCCGCAAAGCAGCCGGTGTTTTCCCAGCAGCCACAGATCACCCGGACGGCTGACCGGGTCAACCGGGGCTTCGGGAATATCATCTTCACCTTCGGCCTCACCATCGCCAACGTCCGGATCCTGAAGCAGGGCATCCAGATCCTCATCCGTTATGCCAAGTAGCGAGAGGTCGAAATCCTCGGCCAGCAGCCC
>CALCGO010000153.1 GCA_937901055.1 uncultured Rhodobacterales bacterium | reverse complement strand
GGATGCGCGTTGTGGTGTGGATATGAACGATCCTGCCTTCAAGGCAACCGGCACGGTGCTGGCGCTTTCGGGGGATCGCGGCTTTTCTGTCTCCGGTCTCTCGGGTTTTGCCGAGGGCTGGTTTGCTCTTGGCACGCTGCAATGGCTCACCGGCGCCAATACCGGTCGCAAGGCTGAAGTTCTTAGTCATTTAATTTCGGGCGTGAACGTAATTGTCACTTTGCTCGAGGAACCCATTCGCCCGATTGAGGTCGGCGACGCCTTCGACATCTTCGCTGGTTGCGATAAGCGCTTTGAGACCTGTCAGAGCAAGTTCACCAACGCAGCCAATTTCCGCGGCTTCCCGCATATCCCGGGTCAGGACACCATCATTCGCTATGCGGCCAAGGGCGATGCCAATTCAGGAGCGGTGTTATGAGCCGTGTTCAGAGGTTAAGTTCGCCATCGGCGAACAGGTTGGGGAACAACCGTTCGCGGTACTCCAGTGGAAAGGCCAGACGTACGGGCGTTTTCGGAGAGGCTGACTTGAGAAATCCCGCCCTGGTCAGTGCAGACAGTGTGTTACGGGCAGACCGTTCCGAAACCTTCAGAACCAGAGGTGCGTCACCCCGTTCCAGAGAGCCGTGACGCAAAACTGCTGACAAAAGATCTGGCGCACGCTTGTCAGGCAGAACATCACCCACGAGACGTCTATATCGTTCTTCGAGCCCTTCCAGATCGAACAGGCGGGCAGAAAATGTGATCTGGTCAAGCATGACTCTGAGAAACCAGCGGCAATAGGAATGAAGTGCCGTCTCGGAAAGATTGCCACGTCCATCCCGGTCACCCTGTCGCGGCGTGTCTGCATAATCCATCATTCGTTTGTATTCGCCGCGGTCCTCCAGACCGCGTGCAAGTCCGCGCGAAACCGACCACAACCCTTGACCGCCAACACCGGCCCGAAGCGCCATGGCATGTGACATCAGCCGACTGACCCGACCATTGCCGTCAGGAAACGGGTGGATGTAGTTTACGCGGTGATGGGCCGAAGCGATCGCAATGATCCGGTTGCTGGCGGATCTATCGGCCAGCGCAAAGCGTTTTTCGAAATATGCCATAAAATCGGTAACGCGGTGCGACGAAGGTGGGCGATGGCGCCCAACCGCAACTTCCGTATCGCCTTCCTCGCGCATATGCCCTGGAATGATTTCTTCGCGACTGCCACCCGGATATTCGACATAGCGAAATTCCTCCGGCATCTCCTCGTAAAAGGCTTTGTGAACCCAGGCGAGAAACTCTGTCGATGTTGGTTGTCGCAGGTTTCCGGTTCTGAATTCCTCGTCAATCCGGCGCTGGACAATAACGTGGGCGCGCGCTTCGAGCGCGAGGGGACGCGTTGCCTCTTCCAGTTCGGCACCTTCAAGTGCCAACTCGATATCACGGGGGCGCGTATTGTGACCCTCGATAAGGTTCGAGTAATAACAATTCATAATCCGCACCAGATCCGCCAGCTCCGCTGCGCTTGAAGGATGCAGGTCGCGCCCGAGATTATCGGCCGCCTGCTGGATCTCGATCACCAGATCGGCAAGGTCGGCCGGAATCCTGTCTTCAAACAGGCATGGCTCTATTCTGGCGGGAGTTTCTATCATTTTGCCGATATTCCATACTGAAATTATGTCCTGAATATAGGGCATTAGGCACAAGAATAGCAAGTTAATGCCGATCTTGGCTGCCGATCTTTAAAAGGGTCGGGGAATCCTGTTTCCAAACAAATACATAGAGGAAAATAACCAAAAATGGAAGTGACGTCCCAAATCCGTCCTTTGCAAATACTCAAAGCGACCCGCCGCTGGATAGGCACGCCCTATCACGATCAGGCTTCTGTCCGCGGTGTCGGCTGCGATTGCCTCGGGCTGTTGCGCGGTGTCTGGCGCGATGTGGTAGGGCCCGAACCGATGTTGGTACCACCCTATTCCCGCGACTGGGGCGAAGCGGGACCGGTCGAAGTCCTGGCTGAAGCGGCGCGGGCTGCAATGATCACGCTGGATGTCTATGAGGCACGCACTGGTGACGTCATCCTGTTCCGGATGCGCGCTGGAGCGATTGCCAAGCATGTCGGTATTCTGTCCGGCAAGGATCGCAGTGGGCGTCCCGACCGGTTCATCCACGCTTATGAGCGCACTGGCGTGATCGAGGAACATCTGACCAACGCCTGGCGTCGCCGCATCACCTACGCCTTTCGCTTTCCAAAACCCGTCAAACGAAAGAACCGTTAAAAAAAATGGCTTCCATTCTTCTGGCCTCTGCCGGCGCCGCGATCGGCGGCAGCATTGGCGGGGCCGTACTCGGTGTGTCTGCTGCCACAATCGGCGGGGCAATCGGATCCTTTGCCGGCTCGATGGTTGATAGCTGGATTGTATCCTCGCTTGCCCCCGGACAGCGCATCGAAGGGCAGCGGCTTGATAACCTGCAAATCACCACCTCGACCGAGGGGGCCATCATCCCGCGCATCTATGGCCGCATGCGCATCGGCGGCAATATCATTTGGGCGACGGATTTCACCGAGACGGCGAATACAACCACGCAAGGTGGCGGCAAAGGCGGTAGGCCCACGGTCACCACGACCGCCTATCTCTATTCCGCTTCCTTCGCGGTGGCACTGTGCGAGGGGCCAATCTCCGGCATCGGACGCATCTGGGCCGACGGAAAGCCGCTCGATCTGGGTGGCGCCACGTGGCGGCTTTATACCGGCGATGAGGCCCAACAACCGGATCCGTTCATCGAAGCGAAAATGGGCGTCGGTAATGCACCCGCCTATCGCGGTACGGCCTATATAATGTTCGAGGGGTTAGCGCTGGAACAATTCGGTAATCGTATCCCGCAGCTCTCCTTCGAGGTATTCCGCCCGATCATTGAGCCCGACACCGCCGAAGGAATGCTTCGCGCAATCACCCTCATTCCCGGCACCGGTGAATTCATCTACGCAACCGAGCCGATCTCGCGCGGCACGCACGGCGTGAGCGGAATGGGCGGCAACACGGCCTCCGAAAATGTCCATACCACCAATGCCGTGCCCGACATCGTCGCCTCGCTCGACCAGTTGCAAGCAGCAGCGCCGAACATCGAGAGCGTCTCGCTGGTGGTCAGCTGGTTTGGCACTGACCTGCGGGCTGGCGATTGTCAGATCGTGCCCGGTGTCGAGAACATCACCAAGGTTACGACCCCGAAAAGCTGGGCCGTGAATGGCGTCGCGCGCGCCAATGCCCATGTGATCAGCCTCGATGCCAATGGTCGCACAGCCTATGGAGGCACACCCGCAGACTTTGCCGTCGTGCAGGCCATCAGGGAAATCAAAGCGCGCGGAATGCGGGTTACGTTTTATCCGTTTCTGCTGATGGACATTCCGGAGGGCAACATCCTGCCCGACCCCTACTCCGATAATGCTGCCACCATCGGCCAGCACACCTATCCATGGCGCGGGCGCATCACCTGTTCTCCGGCGGCCGATTACGCCGGCACGGTAGACAAAACCGCGAATAGCTACACGCAGGTTTCCGCGTTCTTTGGCAATGCCCAGGTATCCGACTTTGCGGTCAGCGGCGAAACTGTTTCGTGGACCGGCGGCGTGGATTGGGGTTATCGGCGCATGATCCTGCATTACGCCCATCTTTGCGCCGCTGCCGGCGGGGTAGATGCTTTCCTGCTCGGCTCGGAACTGCGCGGCCTGACGACGATCCGAAAGAACTCGCCCAGCTATCCAGCCGTAACCGCAATAAAACAACTGGCCAGCGACGTTGCCGGAATTACGGGTGCCGGAACCGCCATCAGCTACGCAGCCGACTGGTCGGAGTATTTCGGGCACCACCCGCAAGATGGCTCGGGTGATGTGTTCTATCACCTCGATCCGTTGTGGTCTGATCCGAATATCGACTTTATCGGCATCGACAATTACATGCCGCTTTCCGATTGGCGCGACGGATTTGATCACGCAGATGCACAGGCCGGCTGGAACTCAATCCGTGATCTTGATTACCTGCACAGTAATATCGAGGGCGGCGAGAGTTTCGATTGGTTCTACGGCTCCGATGCGGATCGCATCGCCCAGATGCGCACACCCATCACCGACGGGGCCTATGGCAAACCCTGGGTGTTCCGCCCCAAGGACATCCGGTCGTGGTGGTCAAACCCGCATTTCGACTGCCCGAATGGTATCGAGGCCGCCACCTCTACCGACTGGATCCCTCAATCAAAACCCGTTCGTTTTACCGAACTAGGCTGCCCTGCCGTTGACCGCGGCACCAACCAGCCCAACGTATTCTATGATCCGAAATCAGCCGAAAGTGCCTTGCCGAATTTTTCGCGGGGCTGGCAGGACGAGGCCATCCAGCGGCGCTATATCGAGGCAGTACTGGGCTATTGGGGGAATACCGCAAACAACCCGACCAGCAACATTTACGCCGCGCCAATGATCGACATGGACGAGGCTGCCGTCTGGACATGGGACGCACGGCCCTATCCCGATTTTCCTGCCCGCGAGGATGTCTGGGCCGATGCGCAAAATTGGCGGCTCGGGCATTGGCTGAATGGACGCCTCGGTGCAGTGGGCCTCGGGGCGCTGGTGCGGGAACTTTGTCGCCGTGCGGGGCTGGAGGAAAGTCTGGTCGACGTGAGCGAATTGGCGGATGTCGTTCCGGGGTTTGTCATTTCGGCCCTGGAAAGCCCGCGCGCGTCGATCTCGACTTTGGCGCGGCATTTCGGGTTCGATGCGGTGGAGAGTGGCGGCGTTATCCGGTTTGTAACGCGCGGGCAACAGGCCGTAACGGTGATTTCCCCCGACGATATGGCGGGAACTCAGGGCGAAGTCATGGAACTGACCCGCGGGCAGGAAACCGAACTACCCCAAGCCCTCAAATGGCAGATGGTGCGTCCGGACGAGGAATACGATACCGCCACCGTAGAGGCGCGCCGTGTCACGGTTGAAGCCGCCCGTGCGGCCTCCGACAGCTTTCCGCTGGCAGTATCGCTCGAAGAGGCAGATCGCCGCTGTCGCCGCGCCCTGATGGAAAGCTGGATTGGTCGCGAGACGCTGAGTGCCAACCTACCTCCCTCTCGCCTGGCGCTGGATCCTGGCGACGTGGTTAGTCTCGCAAATGACGGGCGGCTGATTGATTATCGCATCACCCGCATTGGCGATGCCGGCGCGAGATCAATCGAGGCAATCCGCACAGATGCCACCATCTATGATCTACCGCCGGGTCAATACCGCCTGGCAAAACTACCTGACGCGATCGTTTATGGACCGGCCGAGGTTGCCTTAATGGACCTACCGCAAATCACGGACGCGGTTCCGGCGCATCGACCTTACGTCGCGATATTCGCAAAACCGTGGTACGGCACGGCAGCCGTCTGGCGTAGTGCCTCCACCTCGGGCTTTGCCCTGCTCGACACGATAGGCCAGTCAGCGCATATGGGAAGACTGTCCGCTGATCTACCCGCTGGCCCCCTATGGCGCTTTGATCATGGCAACGAACTTCTGGTCGACCTTTCCTCGGGCACGCTCACCAGCGTTACCGATCTGGAATTGTTTGCAGGCGCCAACGCGCTGGTCATCGAGAGTGCGCCGGGCGTCTGGGAGATCGCACAGGCTGGCAATGCCGAACTGGTTTCCACGGGGCGGTATCGCCTCACGCGCCTGCTGCGCGGACAACGGGGAACCGAAGATGCTATGGGCAATCCGACACCGGCTGGCGCGCGGGTTGTAGTGCTGGATTCAGCCATCCAGCCGCTCTCGACTTTTGAGGTCGATCTCGGTCTGCCGTGGAACTGGCGTATCGGTCCAGCAAACGCGCCACCATCGGATCCGCTGATGATCGCGCAAAGTTTCACACCAAATGGACGAGGGTTAAAACCCTTTGCGCCGGCGCAATTGCGGATGCGTCGCGAAGCCAATGGTGATCTGACTTTGCGCTGGCTGCGCTCCGACCGCTCCCTCTCGGCTGACAGCTGGGTGTTGACGGATGTGCCGATGTCGGAGGCCACCGAGGCCTATGATCTGGAAACCTTGTCCGGAGCAACCGTCAAGCGATCCTTGACCGTTGCCAGCCCCGCCTTCACCTACACCGCCGCCATGCAGACAGCGGATCTTGGCGAGCCAGCCAACAACCTTTCGGTTCGTATCTACCAGATCGGCGCATTGGGCCGCGGCGTTCCACTCATCGAAAACCTCACCGTCAGGGAGACCTTATGACCAACACCCCGAACCTTGTCCTGCCGTATCTCGCCGCCGCGCAGGCCCAGAAACATGTCACCGTTAACGAGGCGCTGGACCTGATCGATGCACTGACCCAGCTGGCCGTGAATTCCTTCGGGGCCACATCTCCGCCGGCAACACCAGCTGAGGGCGAACGCCATATTGTTGGGGCGGGTGCTATCGATGCCTGGGCGGGCTGGGATGACAGTATCGCTCTCTATTCCGGCGGGGCATGGCTACGTCTTATCCCGCAGCCCGGTTGGCTGGTGTGGGATGTCACTGCGGGAAAACTGTTGTTCTGGTCCGGCAGTGCGTGGGGCGCTTATACGCCAAGCCTGCAGAACCTCGCCGGCATCGGCATCGGGACCACTTCGGATGCCACCAACAAGCTGGCGGTTTCTGCAATCTCGACCCTGCTTAATCATGCCGGAAATGGTCATCAACTCAAAATCAACAAATCCGCCGACACAGACACCGCCAGCCTGCTATTCCAGACAGGCTGGTCGGGGCGCGCAGAGATGGGAACTGCGGGAGGTGACGACTTTTCCATCAAGGTCAGCGCAGACGGCAACAGTTTCTTCGAGGGGATACGCATTGATCGAAACTCTGGCGCGGCCAGTTTTCCGGGCGGGCTCGATCCGGAGCGCCACGGGGTTGGCAGTATCACCAAAGCGGGTGGGTCCGATTGGTGGGGCGCGGTTGATCCTTTCACCCTGAGCTACAGCTCGTCCTCCCAACAGGCGCTCTCGCAGGACCGGATGTTTTTCATGGCCTTTCATGTCGATCGCCCGATCCAGCTGCTCGGAGCGTTTGTTTCCCTGAATGTAGCCTCGACAACGGCTGGTGCGTTGCTGCGGTGCGGGATTTACGAGCTCGGAGCTCCGAACGGAGATCTCTGGGATATCGGTGCCCGGGTCGCGGATTTCGGAACCCTGCCTGCCGATGTGGCCGATAACAAAGAGTTCAATCTGGGATTACCGCAGACCCTCGCCAAAGGCTGGTATGTCACCGCCATGGGTGTGAGTGGCGCAGGTGCTTACGCGCGCTATGCCCGCTGGATGACGCCAGGTCTGACCCGCTTCTATCCCCACGCCAGCGGCACAAGCGCCTATCCCCAGAGCGTCGCCCCGCAGGTTTATTTGTATGCGGGTTCCAGCAACGCCGAGATCATCGGTGGCCTACCCGCAAGCTGGGCCAGTAATCCCGTGACCACCATGACCTCGACCAACAACTGGGTCTACCAGATGGTTTTCCCGAAATGGCGCGAAGTCTGAACCATTCCAATATGAGAGGAACTCCCATGACCCCGCCCAAACTTGAAGCGGGCTTTGTCCGCATGCCCGAGGACGAGTTCGAAGCCATGCTGGCCCGTGCCGCCGAGCAAGGCGCGCGCCGCGCCCTGGCCGATGTGGGGCTTGAGGGCCCCGAAGCCGCCATTGACATCCACGATCTGCGCACACTGCTCGATAGCCTGCGCATGGCGCGTCGTACCGCCTGGCAAACGATCATCCGCCTTATGACGACCGGCCTGCTGCTCGCGCTGATTGCGGGTATTGCCGTGCGGCTGAAACTGTTTGGCTGATGCCAACCAAAATCACCCCGATCCCATGCCCGCCAATTGGCGGGTTTTCTTTTTCTAGGAAGAACTCCATGACCACCCATTACTTCGCCGATTGGCGCGATGTCCCCGAAACCCTCTGGCGCTGGGCGAACTTTTCGCCCGAAGAAATCGCCTGTCGCGGCGACGGGATTATTCGCATAAACGAGGCCGCGCTCGACATGCTACAGGCTCTGCGTGAAAAACTCGGCGTGCCGCTGATTGTGCACTCCGCATACCGCAGTCCGGAGTATAACCGACAAGTCGGTGGCGCGGAGCACTCTATGCATTTGCAGGGCGCGGCGTTTGATATTTCTATGGCTAACCATAATCCGGAAAGTTTTGAGAAAGCTGCCCGTGCCGCTGGTTTTACCGGCTTCGGTTTCTATCCCCGCCAGGACTTCATACACATCGATATTGGCCGCACACGACAATGGGGTGATCCGTTTCCACTTCGGTTGAGGCGGTTTGCAGAAGAGCCCCCGCGCCTTCGTGAAGGCCTCAATGAGTCCCGGACGATGAAAGGTGGCGGTGCTGCCGGTGTTGCCACCATCGGGGCGGCGGGTGTCGAGGTTGCTCAAGACGTTTTGATTGACACCCAGACCGCCATCCAGCCATTGATCCCATACCTCGATACTCTGCGCTGGATGTTTATCGCCATGGCGCTGATCGGGATTGGCATAACCATCTACGCCCGTTGGGATGATTGGCGAAAGGGCCGGCGCTGATGGGCGCGCTTTTTGCATGGCTCGCCAGCAGCCGCTTTGCATTGGTGGTCGGAAAATGGGCGGCAACCGCCCTTACAATATCCCTGTTCCTGCTATCCCTGCGCCGCTCGGGTGAGCGTGCAGGGCGGTTGACAGAACGTCTGGAAAATCAGGAGAAAGCAAATGAAATTCAACACAAAATGCTGCAAGCCACGGCTCGCCGCCCTCGCAATCGTGACGAGCTCGTTGAGCGCCTGCGCGATGATAAGTTCTGAGCCTGTTGTCGGAGTATGCCCGCCAATAGTGGAATATAACCGTGAAGAACAAGCGCTGGTGGCAACTGAAATTGAAAACTTGCCAGAGGATGCCGTAATTATCGACTGGTTGGCTGACTACAGTCTGCTCAGGGAACAGGCCAGCACCTGCGGTTCGTGACGCAGAGAAAAATCAGACATTTCTCTCCCTTCGAGTCACCATTTGAAACTGTTAATTTGGGCGGATAGCGGAACTTCGCGGCAGGTGCTAAATCATGTTGTGGCGCATCTGAAAGCAGACGTCTGCCAATGTTTAGGAAGCTGAAGATGTCGAATCTGAGTAGGGTGTTTTTTTATAATTTGGTTGAACCGAAATGCGCGACTTATTGAAATTTCTAGGCATCTTTTACTGGCCCGTCAGTTATATCAGCTCCCGGTCAACCTGTCAGGCTGGGTAGATCTTCAGAAATACCTTGCTTTACGCGACTCTGCTATCTAGAGATCCATCTACAGGCGCAAAAAAGAGCGCATGATGATTCGGCAAAGAATGACGTGCAGACGCTTCGGGGAACAGGATTTCCGCTAGTTGTTTGTTTTGTTGTTTGCGCCTCTACTTGCGCAGGTTTGATAAAACTTCGCTTGGTTAACTTTATATTTTTTAGTTACACTTCTACGGTTGATTTGCGCGATTAGTTCGTAGCGCGGATCAAGATGATTTTTTGCCGAGCTTCGGTTCGGGTAAACTTTTTTTTCTTAACACATACTGGGCAACCCCAATCGCGGGGCTGCTTTTTTAAAACGATTTGTGCCCTCTCGTTGATCCCGTTCAGATCTTGAGCGATGTCTTTCTTGAGGGCGTATCAAACACGCGGTTGCGGGGTCTTTTGGCTGTGCATCGTTAGAGATTGGATGAATTTGGACAAATATCTTCTGTTTACGCCCGGACCAGTAAATGTGGCCGAGAACCTGCGAATTGCAATCTCGAAAGAGGACATTTGCCACAGGGAAACCGATTTCGATACATTGCTTGGCAGTATCGAAGAAAAACTTCTGTCCCTATTCCAGATAGAGCGGCGTAATAGATACCGCGCGGTTGTGATCACCGGATCCGGAACGGCTGCAAACGAAGCAATGCTGTCTTCGGTCGTCGGTAAAGGCCACATCCTGATCCTGTCAAACGGCGAATTCGGCGAGCGCCTGCACAAGATCTCCCAGATGCACAATCGGCAAACCCATCTGATCGAAGTGCCTTGGGGCCAGCCGTTTAATCTGCAAATGATCGAAGCCTTTTTGAGTACCCACAAGGTAGCCGTCATCGCCATGGTTCACCACGAGACCAGTTCGGGCATGCTTAATCCGCTGAACCAAATTGGTGCATTGGCCAAAGCTCATGGCGCGCTTTTCGTCGTGGACGGTGTGAGCAGTGTCGGAGCGGAGCACGTGGATATGGAAGGCTGCAATATTGCCTTTTGTTCAAGCTCCACCTCGAAGGCTATTGGGTCCTATCCTGGGTTGTCCTTTGTCATCGGACGCAAGACGCAGTTTGAAAAACTCAAGCACCACCAGGCTAAAACTACGTATCTTAATCTGGCGACCTTTTATGCGTTTTTGACTTCCCATTCGCAGACGCCTAACACGCCAGCCGTTCCATTGTTCTTCGCGCTAGAGCAGGCGCTTACCAACATTCTGGCGGAGGGTGTGGCAATCCGACTGGCCAAGATCCGTAGCCGCGCGCAAGAATTGCGTCTGGGGATGCGTAAACTAAACCTCGAATTTCTGATCGACGAAAAAGACATGTGCTCGGTTCTAACAACTGTGCGCGTGCCGGCCTCAGTTGATGTAGCGGATCTGCGGAGAAGGCTACGCGAAAGCGCAATCATCATCTATGAGGGCAAGGGTTGCTTCAAAGGTAAAGTGTTTCAGGTTGGCAATATCGGCGAGATTTCGGATCTAGACATCCAGTTTTTCCTTCAAACTCTCAGGAAAGTTCTACTGGCATCGCAGATGAACAGAGCCGCATTGGTCGTGCCAATAAGGAAAAACAAACTGGCGCTAAAGGTGATTGCCCATCACAATCAGAACTTGCAGCCGGTTGTATCATGACCAGCAAACTTGAAAAATTATGGGCGACCAAAACGAAAAATGACGAATGGTGGTCCTCCTTTGTGACGTCCCCGCTTGCGATTTCGGCCAACTATTTTGCGGTAAACTATAGCTGGATTACACCTAACCGGATTACTTTGGCATCCTTTGTGGTGGCGTTGTTCGCTGCCATCTGCATCGTCATTGGCGGGTCGGCGAATTTTGTAGCTGCTGCGATTCTGATCCATCTCAGTCATGTGCTGGATTGTATGGACGGGCAAATGGCCCGTTACCGGCAGGTTTCTTCGGCGGTGGGCAGTTTTTTCGACCGCCTGACTGATCATATACAAGTTTCGCTCTGGTTCGGGAGCGTGGG
>CALCGO010000152.1 GCA_937901055.1 uncultured Rhodobacterales bacterium | reverse complement strand
TCACGATCCCATGTATCACTAGATTTTTGATGTGGAGCAGATGCTCCAGCATTTAGTGGTAAAAATGAATAAAAGCGTCTTAAATCCAACAATGCTTCGATATCGTTTTCATATGCACCATCGGCGACCGAAGACTTAGAGCTGTGTGTTCGCGCCCCACCCAACTCTTCGGCGGTGACAATCTCGTTGGTTACCGTTTTCACCACGTCTGGGCCGGTCACGAACATGTAAGAACTGTCCTTCACCATAAAGATGAAATCGGTCATCGCAGGGGAATACACCGCGCCACCCGCGCAAGGTCCCATGATCACGCTGATCTGTGGAACCACACCTGACGCCATAATATTCTTCTGAAACACATCTGCGTAACCGCCCAGCGCCGCGACGCCCTCTTGAATACGCGCCCCGCCGGAATCATTCATGCCAATTACAGGCGCACCGTTTTTGATGGCCATATCCATGACCTTACAGATCTTCGCCGCGTGGGTTTCCGAAAGCGAGCCACCCAGCACCGTGAAGTCCTGCGAGTATAGATAAACCATCCGACCATTAATCGTTCCCCAGCCGGTGATCACACCGTCGCCCGGGTATTTCTGCTTCTCCATTCCGAAGTCAACGCAACGGTGGGCGACGAACATGTCGAATTCCTCGAAGCTTCCCTCGTCCAGCAGAACCTCGATCCGCTCTCGCGCAGTTAACTTGCCTTTTGAATGCTGCGCATCAATGCGCCGCTGTCCGCCACCAAGCCGCGCTTGATCGCGCCGCGCTTCGAGTTGTTCGAGAATGTCTTGCATGCGTTCGTCTCCCAAATGTTTGCAATGCACCATAAGGAACTTGTTAACAGATTAGAACCAAACAATGGCGAATTTGCAAAACTTATTGCAAATTCGTTCTGCAAATTGCAAACTTGCGAAATTATGGCAAATCAAAAGAAACTCTACGCCGGTGCGATACTTCGCGAGACGCGATTAAAAATCGGCCTCACCCAAAGGGATTTTTCGAAATCCTTAGGGGTGTCTGTATCCTATCTGAACCAAATGGAAAACAACCACCGCCCGATTTCGGCAACAGTGGTTCTGGCATTGGCGCAGGAATACAACTTCGACGTAACACAATTATCGGTCAGCGACAGTGAACGCATCGTGGCAGATATGCGCGAAGCGTTGGCAGATCCGGTATTTGGCGAGGACACCACTCCGATGGCAGATTTGCAGTTAACGGCTTCGAACGCGCCAACATTGGCGCGGGCATTTTTAACGCTGCATCGGGCGCATCGGCAAAATCAGGACCGCCTCGCCACTTTGAACGAGGCATTGGGTCGTGAAGACATCGGCATCGCCCCCTTGCCATGGGAAGAGGTTCGCGATTTTTTCCATTATTGCGACAACTACATTGATGCTATCGACCGCGCTGCCGAGCATTTTTATGCGAGTGCGAAGCTCGGCTCGCCTGATAAAATCGACACTTTGCGCAAGTGGCTGGACACTGAGCATCGAGTTGAACTGGTTGCTTCCTCTGAAACGGCAATCCGACGGTATGAAACTGGCACACGGCGATTGACCGTTTCTGCGCAGGCGCCCATTGCGACGCAAGCGTTCCAGATCGCGCACCAGATTGCGCTGCTGGAATATAACGACCTGCTCGAAGCCACTCTCGACTTTGCGCGTTTTGGAACCGAGGAAGCCCGCGCGATTTGCAAGATCGGTCTGGCGAACTATTTTGCCGGTGCCGCGATGCTGCCGTATGAAGATTTCCTTAACGCGTCCAAGGACTGCCGCCACGATCTGGAAGTTCTGGCCAACCAGTTCTCTGCGAGCATTGAACAGGTCGCCCATCGTCTATCAACCATGCAACGTTCCGGCGCAAAGGGCATTCCGTTCTTTTTCGTTCGCGTCGATCAAGCAGGGACAATCACCAAACGGCATTCCGCAACGCAGTTGCAGTTCGCCCGTTTTGGCGGCGCCTGCCCCTTGTGGAATGTGCACCGCGCATTTGAGACTCCGGGGCAAATCTTACGGCAACTGGCTGAAACACCGGACGGTATTCGGTATTTGTGTCTGGCGCTGGATATTTCCAAAAGCGGCGGTTCGTTTCGTGCGCCGGTACAACGGTTTGCGATTGGGTTGGGCTGCGAGGTCGAACATGCAGGCGCGCTGGTCTATGCCGATGATTTGGGCATTCAGAACACCAAAGCCTTTGAGCCCATTGGAATTTCATGTCGAATATGCCCCCGCGAAAAGTGTCATCAACGGGCTGTACCGCCGCTAGAACGGCGTTTGATCGTCAATCATAACGCACGCGGAATTCTACCCTATTCTATCGGATAGAGGCTCAATATTATTTATTTTACCATTTGATAAAATTTTAAACCTGTGGCATCGTAGATTCAAACGCACGCAACAGGAGGCCGAAAATGCCAAACGACATGCAGACATCCGGGATCGCAGATCACCGTCTGAACCCGTCAGATTATGCCGACAACTTCACCGACTTGCACGCTCCGCTGTCAGATCACGAAGCACTGGTCGCGGCGGATCGTTGCTATTTCTGCCACGATGCGCCCTGTATGGACGCTTGCCCGACCACGATCGATATTCCGCTGTTTATCCGGCAGATCTCGACCGGAACGGCGGATGCGGCGGCCAACACGATCTTTTCACAAAACATCCTCGGTGGCATGTGTGCCCGCGTTTGCCCGACGGAAACCTTGTGTGAAGAAGTCTGCGTTCGTGAAACTGCCGAAGGTAAACCGGTTTTGATCGGCCAGTTGCAGCGGTATGCCACTGATGGAATGATGGGCCGCGCCCACCCGTTTAGCCGTGCAGCCGACACGGGCAAAAAAGTTGCCGTTGTAGGTGCCGGCCCCGCTGGCCTTGCATGTGCGCATCGTCTTTCGATGAATGGCCACGCGGTCACGATTTTTGATGCCCGTGCCAAAGGTGGCGGCCTGAACGAATTCGGGATCGCGGCGTATAAATCCGTTGACGGTTTCGCGCAAACAGAAGTTGAATGGCTTTTGTCTATCGGTGGGATCG
>CALCGO010000151.1 GCA_937901055.1 uncultured Rhodobacterales bacterium | reverse complement strand
CGCGGCCATTGATGCTGGCAAACATGTCGTCATGGTGAACGTGGAGGCCGACGTGATGTGCGGCCCGGCTTTAGCCGAGCGGGCGCGCAAGGCGGGCGTCGTTTATTCGATGGCCTATGGCGACCAACCCGCCGCGATCTGCGAACTGGTGGATTGGGTGCATTCCTGCGGCTTCGAACTGGTCGCCGCCGGTAAGGGCATGAACTTCTGCCCCGGCTACCGCTATTCGACGCCTGACACGGTCTGGGACTACTTCGATTTCACCGAGGAACAGGTCAATTCGGGTGACTTCAATCCCAAGATGTACAACTCCTTCACCGACGGGACCAAGGCCGCCATTGAAATGGCCGCCGTGGCCAATGCAACCGGGATGGACTGCCCGTCCGATGGGCTGGCCTTCCCGCCCGCAGGGCTGCAGGATCTGGCGGAGGTGTTCAAACCAGTCAGCGAGGGCGGACGCCTGGAAAAATCGGGTATCGTGGACATCGCCGCAAGCCGCGAACCGGATGGCCGCATGGTGCTGAACAACATCCAGTATGGCATGTTCGTCACCTTCCGCGCACCGAACGAATACACGCGCCAGTGCTTCAACCAATACGGTCTGTTGACCGACAAATCCGGCTGGTACGGCAGTATGTGGCGGCCGTTCCACCTGATCGGGCTGGAAACGTCTGTGTCGGTTCTGTCGGCGGCGTTGCGCCGGGAACCAACGGGCATATCGAAACGCTACCGCGCCGATGCCGTGGCCACAGCCAAGGGCGATTTTGCCGCAGGCGATATGCTGGACGGCGAAGGCGGCTTCAAGGTCTGGGCCAAGGCGATCCCCGCTGCGCAGGCCGTCGACCTTGGTGCGCTGCCTATTGGCCTTGCCCATCACGTCAAACTAAAAAGGGCGATCACCCGCGATCAGATCGTGACGCTGGATGATGTGGAGGTCATCGACGATCTGGACATCCACGCCCTGCGCACCGAGCAAAACCAACTGCTGGAAAGCTGACATGCCGAACATCCAGACCATGGCGGATGCAATCCGTTTTCTTGCCATCAACGCGATCCTGAACGCAGGCGAAGGCCATCAGGGCGTGCCCCTCGGCATGGCAGAGATTGCCGCGACCCTCTACGCCAACCACCTCAGGGCCGCGCCGAAAGACCCGCTTTGGCCTGACCGGGACCGGGTGGTGCTCTCGAACGGGCATGGCTCCATGCTGCTTTACGCGCTGCTGCACCTGTCGGGTTATGACAAGGTCTCGCTTGAGGCGCTCAAGTCGTTTCGCACACTTCACTCGGTCTGCGCGGGCCATCCCGAGATCGAACAGGATGCGGGGATCGAGATCACCAGCGGTCTGCTGGGACAGGGTATTGCCAGCGCCGTCGGCATGGCCGTAGCCGAGGAACGGCTTGCCGCCCGCTTTGGCCGTGATCTGGTGGATCACCGCACCTGGGCCTTTGTTGGTGACGGGTGTCTGCAGGAAGGCATGGGGCAAGAGGCGATCTCGCTGGCCGGGCACCTGCATCTGGGGCGGCTGACATTCCTGTGGGACGACAACCGGATCACCGATGACGGCGAAACCGCGTTGTCGATTTCCGAGGACATACCGGCCCGGTTTCGCGCCGCAGGCTGGCATGTTCTGGTGGTTGATGGGCACGACATTGTTGCGGTCGATGCCGCCATCACCGCCGCGAAGACTGATCCGCGCCCGTCGCTCATTGCCTGTCGGACGACGATTGCACGGGGCATCCCGCGCCTGCAGGGCCAACGCGGCGGGCACAGCGCGCCATTGACCTCGCAGGACGCCGAGGAAGCGCGGGCTGCACGCGGCTGGTCGCACCCAGCCTTTCACATACCGCAAGAGGTCTACGACGACTGGCACGGCGCGATGGACAGGGGCGCGCAGGCCCGCACCGAGTGGTCCACGCGTCTGGCCGCACACCCTGAAAGCGAGGAGTTCACCCGCTGGATGTCAGGCACCCTGCCTGACGGGTGGGCCGATGCCCTGCCCGGCCCTTGCATGGAGCCGCGCGCCACGATCATGTCCTCCGGCGACGTGTGCGATGCATTGGCCGATACCCTGCCAGAAACCATCGTGCTGTGTGCCGATCTCGAAGCGCCGACCAATCACAAGCGCAGCCGCGCGGCCTTTACCCCCGAAAACCGCTCAGGAAGCTACCTGCACTGCGGCGTACGCGAGCACTTGATGGGGGCGATGGCGTATGGGATTGCCGCGCACGGCGGACTGCGCCCAGTCAATGTGACCTACCTGGCCTTTGCCGACTACGAACGACCCGCGATGCGCATGGCCGCCCTTATGGCATTGCCTACAACGTTCGTTTTCAGTCACGATTCAATTGGCGCGGGCAGCAACGGGGCGACCCACCAACCAGTCGAGACACTGGCAAGCTACCGCGCGATGCCGGGCATGCGAGTATTCCGTCCTGCTGATACGGTGGAGACAAGCGAAGCGTGGCAGATTGCGCTGGAAACCCCGGATGGTCCGTCGATGATGGCCTTGTCGCGGCAGGACGCGGTTCAGGTGCGCCGCGACACTTCCAAAAATCTAACTCGGCGGGGGGCATATATTCTGGCTGGGTCCGAACAAAATCGCGACGTGACCCTGATTGCCACGGGGACCGAGGTCGGGCTGGCCCTCCATGCTCGAAAGACGCTTGAGGCCCTAGGCATAAAAACCACCGTGGTCTCCATGCCCTGCTGGGAACTGTTCGAGGTTCAACCCCATTCCTATCGCTTGCAGATACTCGGCGGGGCCCCGCGCATCGCCATCGAGGCCGCGTTAAAGTTCGGATGGGAGCGCTGGCTCAGATATTCTGACCGGTTCATCGGCATGACGGGGTACGGCGCTTCAGCCAGGGCGCCTCAGCTCTACCAGCATTTCGGAATCACCGAGGAGGCAATTGTCGCTGCGGCGAAAGAAATGGCTGAACAATAATCCTACTGTCGGCCACCAGCAGCGCAATCAGATTTCTTTCGGAAGCCCCTTGTAAGAGGCGGCTGCAGGCAGCCAGATCGACTATAATTACCACCCCGACGGTACCGGCGCTCCGAAGGTGCTGCGCATAGAGCCAATGCTTTGGCACTCTTTATCGTAACCAATGCGCCGGCCTTACGAGCCTGTGATGCCACACGTCTAGATACCCCACCCAACTCGTGCCACGACGGCTCGCAGCAAAGGCTTCACGCCGACATCGCGCTGGAACCGAACATCTGGCCCGACGAGCCAGAAGAATTTCGGCCTGCCCCCTACAAAGACACCGAGCACGGCGGCGATTAACAGG
>CALCGO010000150.1 GCA_937901055.1 uncultured Rhodobacterales bacterium | reverse complement strand
CCGTAGTTCATCTCGCGGGCTTCAACACCACTGGCTGTTGCAAGCCCAAACCAGACCAACCCTTCGGGCTTATCCCCATCTGCGCCAGGGCCAGCAACACCGGTTACGGCAATGGCGATTTTTGCATCAGATATGCTTAATGCCCCGAAAGCCATTTGGCGTGCTACAGGTTCGGAGACCGCCCCAAATTTCTTAAGCATTTCTTCAGAAACATTAAGGATTTCGGTTTTTGAAGGATAGGAATACGTCACAAACCCACGGTCAAACACCGCAGAAGACCCAGCAACATCGGTCAACGATGCGGCAATCATACCGCCAGTGCAGCTTTCGGCGGTGGCGATTATCACGCCTTTTTCCTTGGCGGTTTGAATTACCTTCGCAGCCAGATCAAGATGTCCGATCACATCATCACTCCGTGTGCAAATCCGGCGGCTGCGATGACGACAACGGCGGCCAATATGCCTGCCAACACGTCGTCCAGCATCACGCCCATCGGGGTGTGCATCCGATCCGCCCAACCAACGATCCACGGTTTCCAAATGTCGAAAAGACGAAAGAAGATGAACGCTGTGACCCAGCCGGGGTAGGGGAACAGCCATTGCGGTTGGTCGGTGAACCACATGCCTGCCGATAAGGGCAACACTGCGATCCAGATGCCGACGACTTCGTCAATCACAATCGAGGACGGATCGTGGTCATCCGACCCGCGGGTTTCTACTGTTGTGGCCCAAAGGCCCAACGCGAATGCGACTATGGTAGCGAATACCAATAAAGGAAACCCACCTAGGCCGTGTAATACCCAACCAACCGGAAGGGCGGCTAATGTACCCCACGTACCGGGGGCTTTGGGCAGCAGACCTGCGCCGAAAAATGTTGTGATTATACGTGTCATGATTTCACCAAAGTTGCAGTTGCTGTCGCCGCGATGCCCTCGCCACGGCCGGTAAAGCCGAGTTTCTCGGATGTGGTGGCTTTAACGCTGATCCTATCCAAGTCGATCCCGATGATTTTCGCCATCTGCTCGCGCATCGCTAGTGCATGTGGGCCAATTTTAGGCATCTCGCAAATGATCGTGCAGTCTATGTGGGTGATGGTGAATCCACGTGCAGCCGTGCGCTCAACCGCTTTGGAAAGAAATATGTCCGAGGCCGCACCCTTCCACTGCATGTCCGAAGGTGGGAACCATTGCCCGATATCCCCCTCGCAAAGCGCACCAAAAATCGCGTCGGTGACCGTGTGCATTGCTACGTCGGCATCCGAGTGCCCGACCAGGCCGCGGGTGTGTGGAATATCAACCCCGCACAGCGTAACGTGGTCACCCTCGCCAAACTTGTGAACGTCAAAACCGTTGCCTGTGCGTATGTCCATATCGTCCTTCAGTATTCGTTCTGCCCGAAGAAAATCCTCGGGGTTGGTGATCTTGAAATTTTCCTCTGCGCCCTGCGTGATAGCAACGCTTAATCCTGCCGCGTGCGCCACAGCCACATCGTCGAGCGCGGGCGTCGAGAGGTTTTCATGCGCCGCTAGTATATCGGTAAACCGGAAACCCTGCGGAGTTTGTGCGCGCCAAAGATTGTCACGGACCTCGGGTGTTTCGATAGTGTCATCACCGCGCCATAGCGCATCGACGACGGGCAGGGCAGGAAATGCGCCTGCATGGGTCTTGAGGGCATTAACTACATCTTCAATAACGTTAACGGAAACTAAAGGGCGTGCTGCATCGTGGATAAGCACTAGATCAGGTGCGGCGTCCTTTAGTGCGCTCAATCCCGCTAGTACGGAATCGTGGCGCTCGGCCCCGCCAACGCAAACCGGCAGCAATCCTGAAATACCGTTAACCGAAGATTCATATTCGTTAACATCATCTGAATGAATAACGACTTGCACCGCC
>CALCGO010000149.1 GCA_937901055.1 uncultured Rhodobacterales bacterium | reverse complement strand
AAAGAGGTTGCAGCGTATTCAGACGCAGGGCTCACCGCCTACCGAGCTGCAAAGAAAGCGTCGCGGCATTTATTACCCGGTGAAAAATGCGTTGTAATTGGATCTGGCGGATTAGGACACATCGGCATTCAAGTTTTGCGCGCAATGTGTGCAGCAGAAATTATTGTTGTTGATCCTTCTGACATGGCGTTAGCGCTTGCTGAAACTTGTGGCGCAGATGCGTTAGTCAAAGCTGACGGTAACGAAGTGCAAAAAGTACTGGAATTGACAAAAGGCAAGGGTGCCGAAGCCGTAATAGATTTTGTAGCTGAGCGCGGAACAACTGCTAAAGGATTGGCTATGACCCGCGACATGGGAAGTTATTATGTCGTTGGCTATGGCGAAGATATAAACGTCAGTGCCTTTGAAATGATCACGACAGAAAAAAATATAATTGGAAATTTAGTT
This sequence comes from uncultured Rhodobacterales bacterium, assembly GCA_937901055.1. Classification (GTDB taxonomy): domain Bacteria; phylum Pseudomonadota; class Alphaproteobacteria; order Rhodobacterales; family Rhodobacteraceae; genus NORP23. Next base: position 1,444 of record CALCGO010000149.1, on the reverse strand, counting down.
GGAACCTGGGCCGAGCTTACAGAGTTAATGTCCCTAGCGGACAAGGGCCTCGTGAATTTGGCAACGCAAGAATATAGTCTGGCTGATGCCAATCTGGCTTTGCAGGATTTGAATAACGGTAAGGTAAAGGGGCGCGGTGTCCTGATACCTTAAAACAAATCTACTAAATCAACATAAATGGGAGGAAGAATAATGAGAAATTCATTAAGAGTGGGCGTTTTAGTGGGGAGTACTGCCCTGCTGGGCAGCCTTGCGCATGCAGATCAATGGAGCGATCAGTTTCCACACATAAAAAATACGGGTGACATAGCGGGTGAATGCTCCTACGATTCCATGTCGAAAAAAGATTACAGTGGTCAAAAATTAACCATAAACACGCATGCTGTACCAGTTATGGGTGAGCCAACAGCGCTTCACGCGGAACAGTTTAGTGCGTTGACGGGTGCTGAAGTTAACGTGATCCATACGCCAGCCGGCGATTTGTATTCAAAGGCCATGGTTCCGTTTCAGGCGGGCCAAGCTCCTTATGACATCGTTTTTGGTTTTTCCAACTTTATCCGCGATTGGAAGCAATATCTGCAGCCCGTGCCAGCAAAATATGTAAATATGGCGCAAATGCAGGATGTAACTCAAAGCCATATTGACGTGAATTCTTGGGATGGTGAGATGATCCAGTTTCCAATCGATGGGGACCGCCACTATCTGAAGTATCGTAAAGATGTGATTGATAACCCTGAATATCAAGCAAAATACAAAGCCGAAACGGGGAATGAATTGCGCATTCCACAGACTTGGAAAGAATATGCTGAAATGGCTGCGTTCTTCAACGGTTGGGACTGGGATAACGACGGTGAGCTGGAATATGGATCTGCCGAAGTTATGAAGAAAGACGACCTGATGTTCGCAGCGTTTTTCAGCCGTTCGGTGGCCTATTCAAAGAACCCACGGGTCAAGGGTGGTTTCTTCTTTGACCTTGAAACTATGGAGCCATTGATCAATGGGCCAGGTTTTGTTGAAGCCTTGACCGATTGGGTCGAAGCGACGAAATACGTGCCGCCAGGTGGTATCAACTTCGGTCTTGGCGATGAAATCAACTCGTTTGGCGGTGGACAAACTCTGTTTAGCTTCTCATGGGATGATGCTTTCGTTAAGGCTATGGAGGATGACAGCCCAATCAAAAACAAAGTCGGCGCAGCGCCATTGCCAGGTGCAACTCGAGTTTGGAACCGTGATAGCGGAGCTTGGGAACAAGAGTATAATCAGGCACCCTATATAGTTTGGGGTTGGACAGCTGCCGTTGCAAAGAAAAGCAAAAACCATGATATGGCGTTTGATTATCTTTGCTTCTTTGCCAATGACGCCAATCACCAAGCTGATATTGGTATCGGTCGCTTTGGTGTGAACCCGTTCAAGAAATCAGACTTTGTGCCTGAGATCTATGTTG
>CALCGO010000148.1 GCA_937901055.1 uncultured Rhodobacterales bacterium | reverse complement strand
AGAGCCCAACCTGTGAATTCGATTTTCTTGCTGCGAGCGCGCGCAGCGCGCCTCCCCGCCGCACTGCCGAATTTTACTCGTTGCGTGGTAGAGAAAAATTCAGCCATTGCGGCAGGCAGCAGCAAATCTGAAACCTCGCATTCACACTGTGCGGGACCTTACCGCTATTTGGTCAATTAAGCCGAAGCACTGGTTTCGGTTGCCGTACCCGAATTATCAGTCGAAGGGTTTGTTGCGGGTCCAGTCGAATGTTCCGGCGTCCCGTTCCTGCACCGCTTGTTTCCAGCCAACTTGCTCCACGCGGGCTTTGAAGTTCATGCCTTCGGGTGAATGGCGGGTGATGCCGTCGAACACGGTGGCAAGGCGCTGCGTCTGGTTGATCTTTTCTTCAACGGCCGCGTTGATCACCATCTTCTGCATGGCCAGTTGGTTGATCGGCACGGATGCCATCCGGGCGGCCAGCGCCTCGACTTCGGCATCGAGCTGAGCGTCAGGCACGGATTTCAGCACCAGTCCCATCTCTGCGGCTTCAACGCCGGTTATCTTGTCACCCGTGAACATCATGCGCTTGGCCTTTTCCGGCCCCAGTCGGTGCACCCACATCGCCGTTGTCGGGCAGCCCCAGACACGTGTTGGCATATAACCGATTTGCGCGGTGTCGCCCATGACAGTCAGGTCTGCGCAGAGCGCAATATCTGATCCGCCCGCGACGGCGTGTCCATGCACCTTGCAGATCACCGGCTTCATCGCCCGAAAGAGCGACATGAAGGCCTGCGTGTTCGCCCACATGAACTGGAAATCCTGCATTGGGTCCCAGGGCATGTCCTGCACCACCTTGTTGGGGCCGTTGCCCGCCGCGTAGTGGGCCAGATCGTAGCCTGCGCAAAATGCCTTTCCTGCGCCGGACAGGACCATCACGTGTACGTCGCGATCATGGTCGGCCTCTGCAACCGCCGCCGCCAGTTCGCGCGGCAGATCATCGTCGATCGCATTCATCACTTCAGGTCGGTTCAGGGTGATCCGCCCGATCCGGCCATCTTTCTCGTACAGAACCTTTGCCATGCTCACTCCCAATCGCTGACGGCCTTGACCTCAAGGAATTCCTCAAGACCCCAGACACCACCTTCACGGCCATTGCCCGACTGCTTCATGCCGCCGAAAGGCGAGCCCGCACCGCCGAATTTTCCGTTCATCTCAACCATACCGGACCGCAGCCCGCGCGCCACCCGACGAGCGCGTGTTTTGTCGGCAGTCTGAACATAATTCGTCAGACCATAGTGCGTGTCATTGGCAAGCGCGATGGCCTCCTCTTCGGTGTCAAACGGTGTCATCACAAGAACCGGCGCAAAGATTTCTTCCTTCCAGATCGTCATGTCCGGCGTGACATCTGCAAAGATCGTGGGGCGCACGAAGTGGCCTCGATTCAGCCCCACAGGGCGGCCAAGGCCACCTGCGACCAGCGTGGCGTGTTCGTCAATGCCGCTCTTGATCAGATATTGGATCTTGTTGAACTGCAATTCCGACACAACTGGTCCGATCTGGCGACCTTCGATATCCGCTGGTCCGACCTCTGTTTTCTCGGCTATCGTACGGGCGGTTTCAACGGCTTGGTCATAGACCCCGCGTTCCACCAGCATGCGGGTCGGCGCGTTGCAGGACTGGCCCGAGTTGTTGAAACAATGACGCACGCCGCGCGTAACGGCCTTTTCATCGGCATCGGCGAAGATGATGTTGGCCCCCTTGCCGCCCAGTTCCAGACTGACGCGCTTGACGGTATCCGCAGCGGCCTTGCTGATCGCGACACCTGCAGGGGTGGACCCGGTGAAGCTGACCATATCCACATCCGGGTGCGCGGTGAGATGCGTGCCAACGCCAGTGCCATCTCCGTTCACAAGATTGAACACACCGGGCGAGAAACCTGCCTCATCAATCATCTCGGCAAGCAGAATGGCGCTGAGCGGCGACAGTTCCGATGGTTTCAGCACCACCGTGCAGCCTGCCGCCAGCGCCGGGGCGACCTTCAGCATCACCTGGTTCATCGGCCAGTTCCACGGGGTGATCAGGGCGCAGACACCGACCGGCTCGTAAAGGATCATGTCGCTGGGCGCGTGCTCCCCAAGGGGACGTTCAAAGTCAAAAGCCTTGGCCGCCCGAATGGTGTTCTTGAGATGCCCGGCCCCGGCACCAACCTGTGCAGTTCTTGTAAGCGCAATAGGTGCGCCCATCTCAACGCTAATGGCCTGTGCCATGTCTTCGGCCCGCGATTTGTAGACCTCCATCAACCGTTCCAGGGCGGCGATCCGGCCCAAAGGGTCTGTTGCCGCCCAGGCCGGGAATGCACTCTTGGCCGCGGCGACGGCCGCGTCAGCATCAGCGACGCCACCTAAAGTGATCGTGGCGATCTTCTCTTCCGTGGACGGGTTCTCAACCGCAATTTCGCGCCCGTCGATCGAGGCGACCCATTGGCCGTTGATATAGTGTCTGGTTGCGTCCTGCATGGCGGTTCCTGTCAGTCAGAGTTCATTGAATTCCCCGGCGACGAAACGGTCGCGGAGAACGAATTTCTGGATTTTTCCCGAGCCGGTCAGGGGGAAACTCTCGACCTGCACCCAGACATTCGGGGTTTTCTGAGGAGACATGTTTGCGCGGCAATGAGCGTGCAACGCGGCCTTGTCGAGCGGTCCCGTGCCACGGATGAACGCGCCGATGACCTCGCCCCATTTCGGGTCCGGCAGGCCGACTACGGCGACCTCGGCGACGCCCGCGTGCTCCAACAGGCAGTTCTCGATCTCGGCGGGAAAATGGTTCTCGCCACCCCGTATGATCATTTCCTTGATGCGTCCCGTTACTGTGACGTAGCCGCGCGTATCCATCCGGCCCAGATCGCCGGTGTGCAGCCAACCCATCGCGTCGACAGTCTCGGACGTTGCCTTGGGGTTGTCGTTGTATTCCAGCATGACACAGGGGCCGCGCGCGCAAATCTCTCCGACCTCACCAATGGCAACGGCGAGGTTGTCATTGACGCTGCGGATCGAGACCTCGGTCTGAGCCACCGGCTGGCCAGCCGTGTTGCAGATGTCGTCGATACTGTCCGACAAGTGGTGTTGCGTGATCACCGGACAATGCTCAGTCTGGCCATAGAGCGTCGAAAACCCGGCCCCCATCAGGTTCTGCACCCGGCGCACCAATTCGGGGGCAACCATCGAACCGCCACAGCTGATCAGTTTCAGAGCTGACAGGTCGCGCGGGCGCTTTTCCTGCGCGTCGAGCAGCGCCACCACCATGGTTGGCACCCCAAGGATGATGTCCGCGCCGCTTGCTTCCAACTGATCCAGCACGATGTCCGGGTCAAAAAGGCTGATCAGCACCATCCGGCAGCCCGCCTGAAGGCAGCCAAGCGTGACCATGCCGCAGCCCGAGGTGTGAAACATCGGCATGATGTTGACCCAGGTGGTCGCCTTGGTTGCGCCGCAGCGGGAAGCGTAGAAGCGCGCATTGTTGACCAGCCCGCGATGGCTTAGCACCGCCCCTTTGGGAAAGCCGGTGGTGCCGGACGTGTATTGGATCATCGCGGCGTCGCCCGGGGCGACGTCGGGCAAAGCAGGCGGGCGCGACCCTTCCGCGTAAAGCACGGCGCTTTCCATGTCTGTAACTTCGCGCACCGATGGGATGCTCGCCGCGACCTCAGCCCCGATCCGGCCCATCGGGTTGCCGCGGAACTCCTCGACGAGGAACAAGGCGACCGCGCCGGATTGTTCCAGCACATAGGCCAGTTCGCGTGCCTGAAAGGCCGGGTTTGCCGTCACCAGAACCAGCCCGGACAACGCGCAAGCATATTCCATCAGCACCCAATCTGGGCTGTTGGGCGACCAGACGACAATGCGCTCACCAGGGTCGAAACGGGTGGAGAGCGCCATGGCCAGCCGCTCGGCGTCGGCCAGCAGTCCCGCATAGGTCCAGCGCCGCCCGGTCGATCCGTCCTGCCGGACTTCGACCAGGGCCTCGGTATCCGGGCGCGCCACAGCAACCTCGCGCAGCAATGCGCCGATGGTGATTTCGCGCGTATCCAAATCGGATTGGGCCGGGACGTGCGAAACGCTGAGCGTCAGGTCATACATGGTTATTCCGCCGCTATTGGGCTTGTGGGGATGTCGACAAGCTTGCCGCGTGGGATCAGGCGGTTTGCGTCATACATCGGCAGGGTGCAGAGCTCACCGCTCTGGGTGGACCCATCAGCGCAAAGCACCTTGACCTGCGTGCCCGGACCCTGAGCAGGGTCATCCATGCGCACGATGCAGACACCGCAGCCCTGATAGGGCGAATAGCCCGACGAGCAGACCCGGCCGACTGGTCTGCCATCAATGGTCATTACGCGTCCAAGCTGAGCCACGCCGCCGGTTACCCGCATGCCCCAGGTGCGGCAGGATTTATCGGCGGCCTCCAGCGCCTTGCGGCCAACAAAGTCACGGTCGTCGAACTCGACAAAACCGCCAAGCCCTGCGTCGAACGGCGTCGTCTCCGCTCCGAAATCCGACCCGGCATTGAGCAACCCAGCCTCGATCCGCCGCGCTCGGAACACTGGCGTTCCGGTCAGCAGGATATCGAATGCAGCACCAACCTCCATGATCCTGTCGCCGATGGCCGGGATGTCGGTGTCGGGCAGCATATAGACCTCCCAGCCAAGCTCATTGGTAAAGCCCGAGCGGCTGATCCAGCAGGTCTGCCCCGCGATGGAAACCTCGGCGCAGTCGAAATAGCGGAAAGGATCGGGCATGGGGCCGTCCAGCACAGCGGCCAGCAATTCGAGTGACCGTGGACCCTGAATCTG
>CALCGO010000147.1 GCA_937901055.1 uncultured Rhodobacterales bacterium | reverse complement strand
CGTCCAGCAAAACTGATATGTCACCGTAGTTAATAAGAGCCTCTCGTAACAGCAGAATTTGCAACTGAGGTGCGCCACTTGCCATCGTCAGTCGATCAAGAGGTTGTGATAGCTCGGCCTCGGCAGAGAGGGAAATATTTTGAATTCTTTGGTAATCTTTGCCTAATCCAACCAACATATTTGACAGGTTCAGGTTCTGAATTTGCGCGGTCACCTGGTAGTTTGTTTCTGTATTTGGAGAGGCGCTTATATGGGCAGACATTGTCTCAATCTCTGCTCCTGTTATCCCCTCAAAGGACAGGATAACATTTTGGAAATTTGCGTCTAAATTCCCGAGAGAGAGTTGTAAGTTAGGTTTGAAGAAAACACTTAAATCCGCAAGCTCAGCGTCAATTCCAAGCGATCCGATCGAACCTGAGATGCTGTGAGGGTCTGATAAATCTACGTTTATTCTGTTCGGCTGATAACTTTTAGCCTCCACAAGGACTTCCTGGGTTGCCCATGTGAACCTGTCTTTAGCCCCAATTTCAATTTCCGTGATCCCGATTGCGAAATTTTGGGGGTAGCCCGTAACGGAGGCAACTTCAAATTGAGCTGCAGTTCCTGAAATTTGCGGGTTTTGACTGGCCAGAGAAATGCCGCGTTCAATAGCGTAAGCGAAAGCTGTCCAATAGCCAGTCCAAATGAAAAATGGAATGGCTATGAGCAGTGCAATTCGTTTCACAAATTTAGTCATTATCGCAATACCAAAGCCTTCAAACCTAGGCGCATCAGGGACAGTTTTAAGCCAGGATCATTGAAATGGCCACCAGCGTTGGGCCGGAGAGCTCCCCCGACTCCGTCGTAGGATTGATCGGATCAGGACGCTTTTGCCAGTTCCGCTTTAAGTGCCGCAACATATGAATTTCGTGCTGTTTGATAAACAGAAATTTCGTTTTGCAATTTTCTCATTTGGACTTCCAAGAACTGAAGACTTGCAAGTTGGGCCTTGCCATTGTCTGTCAAATCTTCGGTGTTGTAATCTACATTATCGACTGTAATTTTCGGCATTTCATTTCCTCTGTATGTTTAGTCAAAGAGCGATGCGATATCGACGCCTGACTTTCCTTGGATCATTTCACGTTTCAATTCTTGAATATAACTTTTTTTGGCTCGAGTTAGCAGAGCGCAAAGGTTGGTTGTATCCTGAATTTGCTTATCAGTATGTTGCAGCTTTTCTAATATAGCCTTTGCATCTTTGCTAAGGCTATCCAGGTCGTGTTCAACACCATCAATTTTGATTTTCTGCGACATGATGTGTGTTTATTTTTTTGCGCTTTTAAGCAATTCGCCTTTAAGCGCGGCCTGGTAGCCGAGACGCGCGGTATCAGAAATCGCCCATTCATTTTGCAACTGTCGAACTTGGTGATCTACAAACTGAATATTTGAGAGCTGAGCTTTCGCGGCATCAGTCATGTCACTGAACTTATATTCAACGCCATCAACGGTGATGAGCCCTGTGGATTCTTGGTCCATTTTCGCCTCTTTTTCTATTTTGTTACTTTGCATATTCATCGCTCCGGCTCCAACAATAAGTATCTTAAATACAGTGTTCGCCGTAACTTAAGATGTCTCTAGCTAAATAATAAACGCACCGTGTATCAACAATACTAAACCGTTGAAATTTGCTCATGTGTTTCATTTTTGACGCTATTTAAGCCTTCACTAATGGGCTGCGACTATCCTGAGGTGGTTACTCATATGATATGTTTGTCACTTCGGGTAGGCGCGGTGTCTCCCTAGTCATCATGAACCGTTCCAACTCCAAATTTAGCTCCTCACTCAGGATTAGTGATTTCCGACTTTTCTTTTCGCTTTTGGTTTTTACAAGGCTTCCTTCCTCAATTTTGAGTTTAAGGAAAGCGTAAAGCGTCATTGGGTTTTCTGTTTTGGTGTGAAGCATATCGATGTAATTCCAGATGCCATAATCGGGGTTTCCGTCCAATTGAGCTATCGTGAGAAGCAGTTCCCACCGGCTGATATTCTTCATAAAAGGGAAGAGTATCGATTTGGTATCAACGGCCTTCAAAACGAGCAATTCATCTGCAATTGTCATTTTCAAAAACCTTTCTGGTTTGGTATGTGTTGATCCAGAGAATTAATCACGTAGAGCCAACTCTTTAACTTTTGAAACGGGTTGCCAGATATAGTCGAGAACGGTCCGCTTTCCGGAAACCACATCCACGGTTGCTGTCATGCCGGGAAGCAAGACCACTTCTTCGCCCGTTTCCAAGGTAATACCGCTGTCG
>CALCGO010000146.1 GCA_937901055.1 uncultured Rhodobacterales bacterium | reverse complement strand
TATGGCGCGCGCGCTCCATATCGTGATCCAGTTGTAACTGCACCCAGAAATCCGGCGCAGTGCTGAAATACCGTGCCAACCGTAAAGACAACTCCACGCCAACAGGGGCTTCGCCTTTGATCAGCGCATCTACGGTATTCACAGAAATTCCAATATACGCGCCTAAGTCAGTGACCGATATTTTCAGCGGGGTGAGGTATTCGTTCGCAAGAAGACTCCCCGGAGGTGGGCAAATAAATACGGGGGCCGCCGCCTTCTTGGTTGGCGGCAAAATTTGCACCTCGGTCGGGTATCCGGCCGCCTTCCACGCATCCAACCCACCGGTCAGATGGATAACACCGGGATACCCCTCGTTCAGCAGCATCTTTCCCGCGGCTTCAGACCGTTTCCCGATAGCGCAGTGAAGCACCACCTTTTTCCCGGGAAGCTCCGGAAATATTTCGGGGTCGAAGGACGACATAGGCAGCAACAAAGCCCCAGCAATATGTTCCTGATCAAACTCCGAGGTCTCGCGGACATCGACAAGTAAAATTTCGTTGCGGTCATACCATTCCTTAACTGTTTTGGCATCGGCGCTAATAACGGTGTTCGGAGGATTGGACATGAGGTTACCTCGAAGTTGAAAAGTACAAAAAATATTGCTGTCAGTTCTGAATAACACACTATTGAGTAGTTATACATTCGATACCCAAATTTTTGTAAAATAAGATTTAAAAGGAGTAAAACTCTGCTCCGAATTATTGTTGTCTACCAGAATCTGGGGCACTCAGTTGGGATTCAAAATATTTGGCAATCTTTCGAGCATTGCCCTGATTTTCTACAGCCAAGCGCTCTACAGTTCGCGAGAAGCCAAGACCAAACGCTTTTTGGAATACTTCGGTGTAGTTCTGCAGCACCCAAGCGGCTAGGTCAGGCATATCTTCAATTTTAGCCCAAATTATATGCTCGTCATACCAAAGCTTATTGGTTAGCGGAGAAACCTCGCTTATTACCACAGCCCCACATAAAAGCGCGGGCAAAATCCGCAATTCTTCCACCGTATGGTGGTGATCCGTCTGATGAATATTCAGTAGTATCTTGGTGTCCCCATATATTTCATCAATATTTGAAAAAACATTGTTGATATTTTCCGTAGGCGTTTTGGAATTGGCGCGCATAAGAAAAGCACTCCTACGCGGTTGTTTGGTATCTCCAAAAACCGTTATGCAATCCAAACTTCTGTTTCTAGTTTTCCTATGGGGTGAATAAATTAACGGTGATATTGGGAATGTTTTTTCCGCTATCTCCGGATAAAGACCGCAGGATTGAACATTCCAAACATTTGGTCTGCTATAATCAATTATTGCGTCAGCTTTCATAAGTGCATCTTGATTGACCAACCGCACCAAGTAAGTTTCATCCCCTTGCTCCGAGACTTTAACAATTCCGTTGGGGGCGCTAGCTGTGTCGCGCCCTCCACTTTTTACGAGTGTATGCTCAATTTGAAAAATAATTCTAAAAGTTCTAAATGCATTGTTGAACTCAAATTCTTCAGGCCCAATGATGACGTTGCATGGGTGCTCAATTGCAAACAGCTCTTCTTTCAAAATAGCAACGCAATACAAATAGTAATCTCGGACTATTGAATCATACTGCGGATCAAAAGCGATGGAAATCAATCCGTCAGTTTCAAGTTGAAGTTCCGAGCGAGAGGGTGATCGCCTAGGTCTATTGAGTAATTTATTGGCAATATTCATACAACGCTGTTCCGATGCTCGACTACTGGGTGTATATCGCACGATTTGTGTCCGGTGGGAACTTTATTGCCCGACCACCCCCACCAAAATACCCCCTTGTCACCCCCCCATAACCCCTCTATAGAAGCCACTTCTGTAACTGACTCCACTGGAATCAGGGTAACCCTTATGGGCCCACCGGTGATGTTGAAAGGAAAAGACGCGTTATGAACGCTAATGAACTACGTGAGAAAACACCAGACCAGCTCCGTGAAGAGCTGGATAATCTGAAAAAAGAGAGCTTTAACCTGCGTTTTCAGCAGGCTACTGGTCAACAAGAAGGTACTGCCCGCATGAAAGGCGCCCGTCGTGACGCTGCTCGTGTTCGCACAATCCTAAACGAAAAAGCTGCTGCCGCAGCAGCTGAATAAGGGTGTAAAAGATGCCAAAAAGAATCCTATCCGGTGTCGTTACAAGCAACGCCAACAAACAGACTGTTACAGTTTCCGTTGAACGTCGCTTTACGCACCCTGTCATGAAGAAAACCATTCGTAAGTCCAAGAAATACCGGGCGCACGATGAACAGAATGCTTTCAATGTTGGTGATACAGTCCAAATTCAGGAATGCGCACCAAAGTCGAAAACTAAACGCTGGGAAGTGATAACCGCTTAAGGTTCACCAACAGTATAATCGAAACCGTGGGGCCATTTACTGCATTTGGTCCCGATAGGTCGGGAGAAACATTATGATCCAGATGCAGACTAATCTGGATGTTGCTGACAATAGCGGCGCTCGCCGTGTTCAGTGCATCAAGGTTCTAGGCGGATCTCATCGTAGATACGCAAGCGTTGGTGATATTATTGTTGTTTCTGTGAAAGAAGCCATTCCACGCGGTCGCGTGAAAAAAGGTGACGTTCACAAAGCAGTCGTAGTACGCACACGCAAAGAAGTTCGTCGGGCCGATGGTACAGCCATCCGCTTTGACACAAACGCAGCGGTAATGCTGAACAACGCCGGAGAGCCAATCGGCACTCGTATCTTTGGCCCAGTTGTTCGCGAGCTTCGTTCCAAGAACTTCATGAAAATCATTTCACTTGCTCCGGAGGTGCTGTAATGGCTGCTAAGCTCCGCAAACGCGATAAGGTCGTTGTTCTTACTGGTAAGGACAAAGGCAAAGAGGGCGCGATCCTTTCGGTCAACCCTTCCGCCGGTAAAGCAATTGTCGACGGCGTCAACATGATGATCCGTCACACGAAACAAAGCCAGACTGCACAGGGCGGCCGCGTGCCAATGCCTGCTGCGATCCAGCTATCCAATCTCGCATTAGTTGACCCTAAAGAGGGTGGCGCTACTCGCGTTGGTTTCCGTATGGAAGGCGACAAGAAAGTACGTTTTGCGAAAAAATCGGGGGAAACAATCAATGGCTGATTATACACCTCGCTTTAAAGCCCAGTATGCGGATTCTGTCC
>CALCGO010000145.1 GCA_937901055.1 uncultured Rhodobacterales bacterium | reverse complement strand
TAGATTGTTTGTACCACCAAGCAACTGACCAAGGGACACCGCTACCATGAACGATGCTAAAGTTACCCTATGGGGCTGGAAAGGTTTTTTACCGACTTCGACCACTCAACTCTCTCCATCCTCGCTATTAATCCATCTTACTTCTGATCCCTCAGTCATGCCCCGTTGTCATCAATGTGGCGCAGACTGCCCAGACGTTCATGATACCAGCTTGAGGCGTGTTCGAGACTGCGATCTGTTCGAGTGTCGGGTTTGGCTGGAAGTTCCTGTGCGCCGTGTTCGCTGTGGTGAGTGTGGCGTAAGCAGAGAGAAGCTGGACTGGCTTGTGCTTCACTCCCGCATCACCGAACGTCTTCGTTCCCATCTGGAAGTATTGCTCCAGCTGATGCCACTCAAACATGTGGCCGGGCTAACCGGACTGCACTGGCATACGCTTAAGCAAATTGATAAAGCCAGGCTTTCACGATCATTGCAGGAGCCTGATCTATCGTCCCTTCGTTATCTGGTTATGGATGAGTTCGCTCTATTCAAAGGGCATCGTTATGCCACCGTAGTTATCAATGCGGAGAACAGACAAGTACTGTGGGTTGGTGAGGGGCGCTCACGCAAGGATATCCGCCCCTTCTTCACCTGGCTCGGCAAGCATTGCAAAAGAATCAGAGCAGTAGCCATGGATATGAACACAGCCATGGACCTGGAGGTACAAAAGCACTGTCCTAACGCAAGTGTCGTTTATGACCTGTTTCATGTGGTTGCCAAATTTGGCCGTGAGGTGATTGATCGCGTACGGGTGGATCAGGCCAACAAGCTAAGGGAAGATAAGCCTGCCCGAAACATCATCAAGCGCAGTCGATGGCTGTTGCTGAGAAACCGGGAAAACCTGTCGGATCATCAGGCTGTCAGGTTGAAAGAACTGCTTGCCGCCAATCAGCCTTTGCTCATTGTCTGCCTGATGAAGGAGCAACTTAAATCACTCTGGTACGCGCCAACAGAAAAGGTAGCACAACAACGTTGGGTTCTGTGGTATCAACAGGCCTTGGATAGCGCACTTGAACCTCTCATACGCTTTGCCAAACGGCTCAAGTCATACATCAATGGCATCATTGCAAGCGCCAGCTACCATCTTAATACCAGTGTGCTGGAAGGTATGAACAACCGCATCAAAGTCATCAAGCGAATGGCATACGGATACCGTGATAACGAATACTTCTTTCTCAAGATCAAAGCTGCTTTTCCCGGACTTCCGCGATGAACCTAAAAAAAGGGCCCGTGAGGGGCCCTTTTTTTATGTCTGGCTGGGGGACGTGGATTCGAACCACGATTGACGGTGTCAGAGACCGCTGTCCTACCATTAGACGATCCCCCAGTGACGGTGGGCGCGCACAATAATGGCATCAATCACGTTCGTCAATTCTGAAAAACAGTTATCCGGCTTTCTCGCTTGAATCTACCCGTGCTGTTGCAACCAGAGCGCCAAAAGCGCCGACCAGTGCACCGCCGAGCAGCAGCGGCAATAACAGCACCCACATATTCAGATCTACCTG
>CALCGO010000144.1 GCA_937901055.1 uncultured Rhodobacterales bacterium | reverse complement strand
CTGCCAGAGTTTGCCCTTTTTGATGTAGTTGCGCACATCGTTCACCCGCTCGTCGCCCAATTGCGAATCACGTAGGCGGGAAACGGCGTCGTATTCGTAAAGACCTTGCTGCGCTTTGGTGGTGGACTTGATGTTCCATTCTAACATCTCGACGCCCAAGGCGTCAGAAATCTGGCGGGCCAGTTCCGTTTTGCCCGTTCCGGGCTCCCCTTTGACCAGAAGCGGGCGTTCCAGTGCAATGGCAGCGTTTACCGCTACTTTCAGGTCGTCGGTTGCAACGTAGTCATCTGTGCCGTCAAAGCGCATTTTTTCACCATATTTCGATTCATTTCCGGCCGAACCCTAGCATTCGGTAACTTTAGTGAAAAGCGGCATATGTTGTGCGTGACATTCCTTTGATAATTCGATATGGCCACCACATAACGCGAGCAGCGGCTAACTTGCGGCAACATACTGCCAGCAAAACAGCCGAATCCAGTTTGGGAGAAACTTGATGAAAGCGGAAACAATTTTGGATGCAGATTACCATCCAGCCGAAGATGAACCATTTATGAACGACCGCCAGACGGAATATTTCCGCCAGAAGCTGATCGCATGGAAAGCATCCATTCTGGAAGAAACGCGTGGCACGATCGAGCACATGCAAGAAGGTACACGCAACATTCCTGATGTTGCCGACCGCGCGTCCGAGGAAACCGACCGTGCGCTGGAATTGCGCACGCGAGATCGCGAACGTAAAGCTGTATCCAAAATCGACGCCGCATTACGCCGGATCGAAGACGGTTCCTACGGGTATTGCGATGACACAGGCGAGCCGATTTCGCTGAAACGTCTCGATGCACGTCCAATCGCGACCTATTCGCTTGAGGCACAGGAGCGTCACGAACGTAAAGAACGCGTGCACCGCGACGACTGATCGCAGCGTAACTTGATAGACTTTTGACGAGGGGCTTTACGGCCCCTCTCTTTTTGCCCAAACTCCATTAAAAATGGAGATTGCGATATGGTTGATGGCCCCCTTGATGGTGTGAAAGTTCTGGAATTTGCAGGAATTGGACCGGGGCCGTATTGCGGGCAACTGTTGGCCGATATGGGCGCGGATGTGACGGTTGTGGACCGCCCCAAACGTGGCGCGGTTTCGCTTGAGAATGCGCCAGACCGCCGTGGCAAGAAATCCATTGTAATTGATTTGAAATCTGCTGAAGGCAAGGAACTTGCGCTGGACTTGATTGCTGCTTCTGATGCCTTGATCGAAGGCAATCGCCCGGGTGTGATGGAACGGTTAGGGCTTGGCGTTGATGCCTGCCACGCCCGCAACCCTGCGCTGATTTACGGGCGCATGACGGGGTGGGGGCAAAGTGGCCCTTATGCCATGATGGCAGGACATGACATCAACTATCTTTCGCTAACCGGTGCGTTGCAGGCGATGGGACCTGCGGGTCAGCCACCGTTTCCACCGCTAAATCTGGTGGGGGATTTTGGTGGCGGCTCGTTGTTTCTGGCGATGGGGATTTTGGCCGCGTTGCTGGAGGCCAAAACAACCGGACACGGTCGGGTGGTTGATGCGGCAATTACCGACGGCGTAAACTCCATGATGGGCTTCTTTCACGGGCTGGATGCTGCGGACCGCTGGACACCGGAGCGCGGGGGCAATTGGCTGGACGGGGCCGCGCCTTATTATCGGTGTTATGAAACGTCCGACGGGAAATACATGGCCGTCGGGTGTATCGAGCCCCAGTTTTTAGCGGCGATGTTGGCCGTTTTGGATTTGACGCCCGAGGAATATGGCGCGCAACACGATGAAACGCAGCATGCGCGGCAGGCGGATTTGCTAGTGAGTATTTTTGCAAAAGAGAAGCAGGCGGCATGGACCGAGGTTTTTGACGGCACGGACGCCTGCGTGACCCCTGTGTTGAGCTATAAGGAGGCCGAAGCGCATCCTCATATGCAGGCGCGCGATGCCTTGCAGCAGGTGGGCGAGTTGATGCATCCGGCAAAGGCTCCGGTTTTTTCGGGTGTTTCGCCGAGGATTGATACGCATTTGCCAGTTGATGGGGCGGATACGCGTTCGGTTCTGTCAGGTGTAGGGTATTCATCCGATCAAATCGCCAACTTGGAAGAAAAGGGCGTTGTTCGACAATCATGAGCATCAAGGGCGTAGACATAACGGTTTTGGGCGGCGGCATCGCCGGTTTAGCCTCGGCAACGGCATTGGCGCAGCGTGGGGCGGTTGTGACCGTTTTGGAACAAGCCACCGCGTTGGGTGAGGTTGGGGCAGGTTTGCAAATCGGCCCAAACGGGGTCGCCGTGTTGGAGGCGTTGGGCTTGCGAGAGGCGGCAGCGGCCGTTGCGAATGTGCCCGACGCGGTGGAATTGCGGGACATGGCCACGGGCCGAGAAGTCGCGCGCTTGCCGATGGGGCAGGCAGCGGTACAGCGATGGGGTCGGCCTTATTGGCAGTTTCACCGTGCTGATCTGCTG
The DNA here is from genome assembly GCA_937901055.1 of uncultured Rhodobacterales bacterium. Taxonomy (GTDB): domain Bacteria; phylum Pseudomonadota; class Alphaproteobacteria; order Rhodobacterales; family Rhodobacteraceae; genus NORP23. The sequence goes on along the minus strand of CALCGO010000144.1, from coordinate 1,761 downwards.
GCTGTTCTGGCAGATGGGGCACGCGCCGCTGGTGTTGATATCCGGTTGGGGCAGAAAGCTGACACGATCAACGATATCTCGGCTTCGGTGGTGATTGCGGCTGACGGGGTCCGGTCTGCGATCCGAACGGAGGTGTTTGACGGTCAAGCGGCCAGTTTTACAGGGCAGGTTGCGTGGCGCGGGATTATTCCGGCGGAAAACCTGCCTGTCGGGGCGGTTAAGAACGCAGCGACCGTGTACATGGGGCCGGGGCGGCATCTGGTGACTTACCCTATGCGGGGGGGCTCCGTCGTCAATTTCGTGGCGGTGGAGGAACGGGATGCTTGGGCCGACGAGGGTTGGCATATTCCGGATAGACCGGAAAATCTGCGCCATGCATTTGCGGGAGCTGGACGGGATGTTCAGACGATCCTGAATGCGGTTGACGAGACGTTCCTTTGGGGGCTGTTCAATCACCCCTATTTGCCGAATTGGACCAAGAATAATGTCGCGCTGGTCGGGGATGCCTGCCACCCAATGTTGCCATATTTGGCGCAAGGGGCGGTGATGGCACTGGAAGACGCATGGGTGCTGGCGCGAGAATTGGACCGTTCGGGTGTGCCCGACGGCTTGCTCGCATACGAGCGCATCTGCAAGCCGCGGGCGACGCGCGTGCAGAAGGCGGCGGCCTCGAATGCAACAGCGTATCATTTGTCTAGCGGCCCTTCGCGTTTGGTCGCGCATACCGGCCTGAAAGCCATTTCACGGCTTGCGCCAACCGCCTTGTTGGGGCGGTTTGATTGGCTTTATGGCGGGGACGTTACGCATCCAAACGTATGACGTTGACAATTTGTCGATAAAATGATGACGTAGACGCAAAGCCGTTCTTTCGAACGGCCCCCTTAAGGATTCGGAGAACGTTATGAGCCAAAAACAATGGGATTTCTGGATTGATCGCGGTGGCACGTTCACTGATATCGTGGCACGCACCCCTGAAGGTGAAATCGTTGCGCATAAGCTGTTGTCCGAAAACCCCGAGGCGTATCCCGATGCAGCCATTCAGGGTATCCGTGATTTGATCGGTCTGAAGCAAGGCGAACCGATTCCAGCTGATGCAATTGACACCGTCAAGATGGGCACGACTGTTGCCACAAACGCTTTGTTGGAGCGCAAAGGTGACCCTACGCTGCTGGTGACCACCAAGGGTTTTCGCGATGCGTTGGCGATTGGCTATCAAGATCGCCCCGATATTTTTGCCCGTGAGATCATCAAACCAGAACTGCTTTATTCCGACGTAATAGAGATTGAAGAGCGCGTGCGCGTTGATGGCTCTATCGAGCAGGCGCCCGATGAGGCGACGGTTCGCGCCGATCTTCAGGTCGCGTTCAATACCGGCATCCGCGCCGTGGCCATCGTGTTTATGCACGCCTATGCCTTTCCGCAACATGAGCAGATCGTTGCTGAAATCGCACGGGAAATCGGGTTTACGCAGGTCTCGGTTAGTCACGAGGTCTCGCCCCTAATGAAGCTGGTCGGGCGCGGTGATACGACGGTTGTCGATGCGTATTTGTCCCCGATCTTGTCGCGCTATGTGCAGCAAGTCGCGCATGAGTTGGGTGACGGTGTACGTCTGATGTTCATGATGTCGTCTGGCGGATTGACCGCGGCGGAGCTGTTTCAGGGCAAAGACGCGATCCTTTCCGGCCCCGCGGGTGGCGTTGTTGGCGCGGTGCAAACGTCTGCGATTGCAGGGTTTGATCAGATCATTGGATTTGACATGGG
>CALCGO010000143.1 GCA_937901055.1 uncultured Rhodobacterales bacterium | reverse complement strand
GGGGTACGATTATCTGGTCGAAACGGGCCTTCGAGAAGCGGGGGACGCGACGCGAAAGATTGTAGAGACTGACCTCGCGCGTCGGTTAGATTCGGGAAAGCTAAGGTTGCTAATTCACAGCGGGAAGCCCGTCGCCCAAACCGGCTTTAATGCGGTATTGCCTGATAGTGTTCAGATCGGCGGGGTTTATACGCCGCCAGATTTTCGTCGAAACGGTTACGGCCGCCTCGCCGTCGCGCTGCATTTGGAGGAAGTTCGCAACTCCGGCGTTCGAAAAGCCATCCTGTTTTCCGCCAACGAATATGCTTCGCGGGCGTATCGCGGCATTGGCTTTGAACAAATTGGTGACTACACTCTAACCATATTCGCCACGTCCGAGACCAAGGAATAAACATGCCACTTTTTCGCCCTGAAGCCATGCAAACATTGCGACGATGGCGCGAGCCTGCATTTGTTGCGGTGTTTTTCGCACTATCGGTCTGGTTCTTGTGGAAAGCTGTCGTGCAATCCAGTTGGATTTCCGGCATGATCGGTTTAGGAATGGCTGGCATCGTTGGTAGCATCCTCTACGTTTCCTATATGCGGGCCAGCATCAAAACAGACTCAGATGGCCCCGGTATCGTCGAGGTGCGAGAGCGGGAAATTACGTATTTTGCACCGGAAAACGGTGGTTCCATGGATCTGGATATGTTGCTTCGTCTACAACTCTCCACACTCCCAAGCAAAAACGGGAACCGAAACTGGATACTTTGGTATCCGGGCGGCTCGTTGGTCATTCCGACTTCCGCTGATGGTGCCGGGGCATTGGTTGAAGCATTCGCCGCCCTACCTAACCTTGGATATGACAAAATCGTGCGGGCGATGAAGGCGGAAACGCAAGAGATATTCACGATTTGGCAACGCGGCCGATAAAACGTCGGAACGTGACTTGCAGTTGCGGAATTCGGACCCTAAGTCGATAGTTAGAACATAAAAACGGGAGTTCCAAAAATGTCGATACCTCAGTCCGGCGGTGGGCCGATCGAGCACCACTCGCAGCTTGCAGAATTTCTATCCTCGGGATGTAAACCCAAAAGCGAATGGCGGATTGGCACGGAACACGAGAAGTTCGGATATTGCAAAGATACGCTGCTGCCGATCCCTTATGAAGGCGACCGGTCGATCAAGGCAATCCTAGAAGGGTTGCGCGATGAATTCGGGTGGTCCGCGCTGGAAGAGGGCGGCCAGCTTATCGGTTTAACCAAAGACGGCGCGAACGTATCATTGGAGCCGGGTGGGCAGTTGGAATTGTCCGGCGCACCGCTGGAAAGCATCCACCAGACGTGTGACGAAGCGAATGTACATTTGAAAGAAGTTAAGACTGTTGCCGACCGGGTTGGTGCGCGGTTCTTTGGCATGGGGTCAGCACCCGAGTGGACGCATGAACAGATGCCATTGATGCCCAAAGGGCGTTACAAATTGATGGACCGCTATATGAACGAGGTCGACACGCACGGGACGCAGATGATGCGGCGAACGACCACGATTCAGGTCAACCTCGATTTTTCAAGCGAACCGGATATGGTGCAAAAACTGCGTGTCGCTTTGGCGCTGCAGCCGATTGCGACAGCGTTGTTTGCCAACTCGCCTTTCTTCGAGGGTAAATTGACGGGGTACCAATCTTGGCGCGCACGAATTTGGCAAAATACAGATAACGCTCGTACCGGCATGTTACCGTTCGTGTTCGAGGACGGTTTCGGCTTCGAAGCATATGTTCAATACGCCCTCGACGTGCCGATGTATTTTGTTTACCGCGACGGAAAATATATAGACGCGCTCGGCATGTCATTCCGTGATTTCTTGATCGGTAAGCTTCCCGCGTTACCCGGCGAAATGCCTACGATGTCCGATTGGGCGGATCACCTGACGACGGCTTTCCCGGAGGCCCGGATCAAGCAATACATGGAGATGCGCGGTGCCGATGGCGGCCCTTGGCGCAAGATTTGTGCGTTGCCAGCCCTGTGGGTCGGCATGATGTACGACCAAAACGCACTGGATGCTGCTTGGGATGTCTGCAAGGACTGGACCGCGGAACAGCGCGATCAACTTCGACTTGATGTCGCGAAAGACGGTCTGCAAGCGCGGGTTAATGGTCGCGAAGTATTAGATGTGGCGAAGGATTTGCTAGCAATCTCGGAGGCGGGTTTGAAGGCACGCGCCGTGCCGGGTGCAGGCGGCTTGATCCCAGATGAGACGCATTTCCTGAACGCATTGCAAGAAATTGTGGACCGTGGATACTCGCCAGCGAAGAAGCTAGAGCGTTTGTACCAATGCGAATGGGCTGGCGATATAAAACGCGTGTATCAGGAATACTCATATTAACGAAAACGCCCCGCAATAAATGCGGGGCGTGTTAGCTATGCGACCGGATCAGAACCGTAATCATTGTCGCCTTCAGTGCCTTTACCGATCATCCAGACCAGCAAGATGATAAAGCCGATTACCGGTATTAGCCACAATAACAACCACCAGCCAGATCGACCGGTATCGTGCAGTCGGCGAACTTCTACCGCCCATGCTGGCAGGAATGTTGCAAGTGAAAAGATATTTGCGAAGTATCCGGCGTTATACGAAAACTCCATTCCGGCCAACATAATGACGTTGCTGCCAAAAAGTGCAGCATCTGCGGCGCCCGCAATCATCCCGCCTACGATCAAAAAGAGTATAAACCACCAAAATTCGGAGCGCCGTGCGCGGCCCGAAAATGTAATGTACTTCGAAAAACAAGCCGAGATAGAATCCATAAATGTCATATTAAGCCTCTCTTAATGTTGTTTCACTTCTTACCGATTTTCGGTTCCTGAGCCTTCAGCAGTCGCCCGATGTTTGCATGGTGGCGCGCCCAAACCAACACCGCCAAAACTACGCCCAACCACACTGCCGAAGGCATATCAAAAACGTACAGCCATATTGGTGTGCTTGCCGATGCAATCAGCGCTGACAGTGACGACATGCGAAGGGCCAAGGCAGTTGCCAACCAAACCATGCACGCCGCGAGACCTGCCCAGAAATTCAATGCCAACATAATGCCGAGGAAAACGGCCACACCTTTGCCGCCTTTGAACATCAAATAGATCGGGAACAGGTGCCCAAGAAACGCTGCAAGCGCTGCGACCTGGGCTGCATCCTCGCCCAAAAAAGCGCGTGCAACAAGCACCGCCACGGCCCCTTTGCCCGCATCCAGAACCAGCGTGGCGAAGGCTGCCTTTTTCGATCCGGTCCGCAACACGTTTGTGGCGCCGATGTTACCCGAACCGATTTCGCGCAGGTTGCCTAGCCCCATCACTTTGGCGACAAGCATCCCGAAAGGCACCGAGCCCAGCAGATATGCGAAAATGAAAACCCCCAGCAGCCACGGCCACTGGTTTTCAAAAGCGGGGTTGGCCCCCCAGAAGCGTAGGAAATCGGGTAGCATGTTGATTCCTTAAAATACTTGTTTGCCAGCAACGAATGTTTTCAGAACCTTACCCTGCATCCGTCGCCCGTCAAAGGGTGTGTTTTTCGACTTTGACAGCAATTTAAAACGATCCATGACGAACGGAGCATCGGGATCGAACAAAATTAGATCAGCGGGGGCACCAACAGATATCCGACCTGCCTCTAGCTCCAGCAATTTCGCGGGGTTCAGGCTGATGGCGCGAAACAATGTTGGCAAATCCATGTGCCCACCATGGACCAATTGCATCAAGGCTGGCAGCATTGTTTGCAGTCCAACAGCGCCGCTCGCGGCCTCTTCATAAGGCAGGCGCTTGGATTCTTCATCCTGTGGCGTGTGCATGGAACTTACGGTGTCGATCAACCCGTCCGCTACGGCCTGAACCACCGCCAAACGGTCATCCTCGGATCTTAGCGGCGGTTTTACTTTGAAGAATGTGCGGTAATCCTCCACATCAAACTCGTTAAGTGTCAAATGGTGGATGGAAATTCCGGCGGTCACGTTTAACCCCAACGCCTTGGCGCGCTCCAAAACCGGCAGAGCAGCGGCGCAAGTAATTTGGTCGGCGTGATATTTTGCACCTGTCATTTCGACAAGCACCATATCACGTTCAAGCTGGATCCGTTCGGCCATTGGTGAAACGCCGGGCAGACCTTGTTTTGTCGCGAAGGCGCCAGAGGTCACGCATGCACCTTTTGACAACACGGGTTCTTGCACATGGGCAATCACCAGCGCATTCGTGGCGCTTGCATAGGTCAAAATGCGT
>CALCGO010000142.1 GCA_937901055.1 uncultured Rhodobacterales bacterium | reverse complement strand
TACAACTGCAATATGCAGCCGCTTCTGTGGCCCATTATTGCTCCGCGTTTTACAATTGTGGACAATGTGCCTTACGCAGTGGCCTTATTGGGCCATTACACATCCGGAGTTTCTTACTATGTAACCGGCCAGTTGGAGACGATGCTATCGACACCTGACAATTTGGCGTTTCAGAAAAACGGTATGATGTTTGGCGCCTCGCTGCTTGCACAAACGGCTCGCTGGCGGGCTGTCTCAACCAGTATGAACGAAAATCTGGTTAATTTTATGGAAAACTGCGTAATCGACGCAACGAATATCGGCTTAACTGATTTGGAAATGGTGGCCAAAAGCGGCGATCTGGTAGCTTCTATAGATGCAAACCTTCCTAATTCACTGGCATATTACGATGTCGTGGCCGGATCCACGCAAGCCTGCAAAGACGGGTGGCCGACAATCAAAACCGCCGTAACGAATGAGGTAGATGAAATACTAAGAGTCAAAGCAGCAGGTATGTATCAAAACACACCGGATGGCGGAACCGCCAACATTAACCGGCTCAAAGGTACGCTGGAAGATTTCCAAAACATGATGAATATGTCTTCGGCGAGTGCTGTGCAGACCATTCAACAAGCGATGCTCATACAGGCACTTGATGATGCTTCATTGAGATTCATATCGAATTCGGGAAATGCGGCGGCGATGGAGTTGTATCAGGCAGCCCGGGCGGAGGTGCAGACCAGAGCAAGTTACTCTGCGATCGGAGCGAATGCCGCAAAGTGGGTTCCGTTTCTAAAAATCGTATTCGAGGCCATTTATTACTCGGTATTTCCGCTCGCTGTGTTCATGATGATGACTCCAATGGGGTACTCGGTTCTCAAAGGCTATGCTGGCGGGTTTGTCTGGATAGCAGCATGGGAGCCTTTAAGCGCGGTCCTTCATAGTATTGTGCTAAAAGCCTCGTCCGGGTTTTATCGGGCGGCGGGCGTAAAAACTACCGATGGTTCATTATCAGACGTGGTTTTAAGTTGGTCAAATCACTATGGCATTATAGCCGTCGAGCAGGACGTAGGAACCGTGGCCGGTTTCTTGATGATGTCGGTTCCGTTCCTCGCATACTCGATCTTCTTCGGGGCAAACCGGATGATGGGTATGGCGACCTCGATGCTGAATGTAGGGCAGGGCGCGGCCATTGATACTGGACGCGAGGCAGCAACCGGCTCAATGTCATTGGGCAATGCCTCGATGAATAATTACCAGTCCAACAAAATGAACACATCGAGCATGGTCGATGTTGGTCGATCCAGCGGTAATTTGAGCGACGGTGCAATGGCAACATTTAACCCGGACGGGTCGATGTCTCTATCCCAAGGCAGTTCACAATCAAATACTGGTATGTCGGCAAATTTCTCGCAAGGGATTCGAAGCGAGGTATCCAGTCGGGCAGAACACGCAAGGTCTGCTGTTAGCAGTCAATCTTCGGAATTGGCAAATTACTGGTCTAAAGGGGCCGGTCAGTACGCGGATCTCGCGCAAACGGCTTCGCAAAGCAACACGGCCAGCTCCGATCAGGGCGTAACGTGGGGCACGGAAGACCGGCGGCAGTATTCGGAAGCCTGGGATAAAGTTGAGAACTTCGCCGAAAAACATGGCCTTTCCACCGATGTAGCCATGACCGCCGCCCTCGCAGGTAACGCAGGAATGAATGGCAAGGCAATAGGAGCAGCATTAAGGGCCGAGGGACGGCTATCTGGCACAAGCAATGAAGCGTTTGAGAACGCTGTCCGAGCATCCCAGAGTGAGGGCATGAACGAAACCTTAGCGGTTCTAACATCCTCGTCAGAGTCCATTCGCACCGGCCAAAGCAACAGCACGGGCGAAAACGCAAGCGAAGGGGAGCGGTTCTCGATAGATCAGGGTCGCAGAATGGCAAGCACACTTTCCTCGACCATGACGGATGCCGATAATTATTCTGAAGCAGAAAGCCGGTTGGAAACGCAAGGTGTATCCGCCAACAGCGCTCTAACGCAGCTCATCGTCAGCTCGTTGCAGGATGAAGGTAAGAGTGCAGCAGAAATTAGCTCGATCATGAATGCAAAAGACGTTGGGGCTTTGCAATCCCAACAAGGCGTTTTGAACGAAGTAATCGACGATGTTGTGGATTCCTATTCAATGCCCACACAGGTCAGTGATCCCACAGACGGTTATGTGCAGAACAATCACTTCAACCCACCTGCGGTAGGGGAACTTCCGCTGACCACTTCCAATCTTTCTGACAAAGCGGGCGTTGTAAGCAGAGCTACATCGAGCAGTTTTAATACAACAGCGGGTGGGACTATCGAAGATCTGAATAGTGGCCGCGCGACCGCCCGCGAAAACATCGGCGGTCACACGGATGCAGTTAACGACGGCATGGACAGGGATATCCCGACAGCCATGACCGAGCGTGTCTTTACACCGCGCGAAGACAGCATGACTATTATCTCGGAAGGGACAAGCGAGAGGTTACAAGAACGCTATCCTGAAGCCTATGACGGCAGTCAAACTCCTGTCGAATATTTTAACGATAATCCCCATAAGTTTGAAGCCGTAACCTACCGTGACTGGACAGGTGATATGGCGGTTGAGGGATCACCAAAAGCCGACGCATATCTTGCTTCTCAATCAAATGCGTGTTCCTCAAACCCGTCTGATGGCTCTGTAAACCGCACGAGCGGAGCCAACAATCAGTACAGTGCGGGTGACAATCCAATAACAGTAGCAACGACCGGAAAAATCAGGGATTTGCCTGTCAGTGATGAATATATGGGAAGGCTTCAGGGCGTTTTGGAACCACTTGGACCAAATATCGGGGCGGTAATCACGTCCGGGGGCCAACACGCACTTGGGACCTCGACAGATCGCACAGGTTCTACGCGCCATGATGTTGATCACACAGGCCATGCTAATACGTCCGACCTTGTGCTAACCCGCGATGGTCAGCAGGTGACGCCAGAACAAGACCCGGAGTTATACGCGCAGTTCCTCTATCACGCAGCGGGCGAGTTCAAAGGTGTGGGTCACTATAATTGGGGTGTTCATGTTGGCGGTGGCTCCGAAGCCTCCTGGGGCCCGGACACAACGAGCGCCACCCTTGATCCATACTTCAAGTCAGCAATAGATCAAGGGCGGGGAAAAGGATAAATTCCTAGCTGTATTCATCCGGGCGGAGGTAATAAAATGGGCTAGCGGGATTAGTCGCTCCCATAAGCCATAAGCTATCATCATCAGCCGCGGCATCATACTGATTGTCAAATTTCACTGTCTGCATGAACGCCGCAACAAGCGCCAATACGGTGAGCAGGCCAGTAAACACAGCAATGCCCAGCACTACAGGTACGAAGTCGCTAGCGACAGCGGCGACGGCCGTAATAGCGGCAAGGGCTTTAACGCCCGCAGTGAACACGGGGCTATCGCCTTGATCTGGCTGAACCGGAATCGCAACCTTGTGAGAAACAACTGGATCGGTAGCTTTAATTGTAGTCGGTTTAGTCATCGCCTTAATCCTTTCTCTTAGGTTCGATTTAGCAGTGTGGTCGCCCAGACCCACAGCCACGCTGCAAATCGGGTTGAGAAGTATTATAGGTGAAAAACGACGCCATGCAATCAGAGCGTGTTTAGGCTGCCTGTGTTGAATCCTGATTTTTTGGAGACAATGAAAAACCGATTGCCTCCATTACTTTCAAGATAGTTCCCAATTCGGGGTTTCCGGTTTCGCTTAAAGACTTATAAAGGCTTTCGCGTGATAGCCCCGTTTTTTTAGCTACGGCAGTCATGCCTTTCGCCCGCGCGACATCACCGATAGCAAGTGCAATTAATGCTGTATCGGAAGTTGCAAATGCCTCTTCCAGATAAGCCCCTACAGCCTCCGGGCTGTCTAGATAGTCGGCGACATCGAACGGTGTTGTTTTAATGCCCATTGCTTTACTCCAAATCTTTAGCCAGCGCTTTGGCTTTGTTTATGTCGGATTTTTGCGAAGATTTATTGCCTCCGCAAAGTAAAATAATCAAGACGGCCCCCTTTGAAACGAAGTAAACCCGATATCCTTTACCATCGGGTATTCTCAATTCACTGACGCCACCACCCACGGGTTTAACATCACCCGCATTTCCTAGGCTTAGTCTCCTGATCCGCACTTCTATTTTGGCTCTGGCCCGCAAATCTCGAAGGCCAGTAAGCCATTTATCAAAGACTTCCGTTTTACGTATTTCTATCATAAT
>CALCGO010000141.1 GCA_937901055.1 uncultured Rhodobacterales bacterium | reverse complement strand
TCCGTTGCGGAGCCGATGATCGCGCGCCCACCATATTCGCCACTGTTTGTTGACGGCTCCATCAAGGCAACCATAGGAAACTACGCTTACCTCTGGGAAGACAGCCTTTACATCAACGCCTATTGGTCCTCTATCAAAATCGCGTTCTTCTCGACTGTATTAGCACTGCTAATCGGCTATCCGATGTCTTATTACATCGCCCGTAGTCCGGAACCGAAGCGCTCGCTTCTATTGTTGCTGATTGTTCTGCCGTTTTGGACCTCGTTCCTGCTACGCGTCTACGCATGGATCGGCATTCTCAAGACCAAGGGTGTACTAAACGCCATGCTCATGAAAATTGGTCTGATTAACGAGCCCTTGATCATCATGCAGACCGATGTCGCGGTCTATGTTGGCATCGTTTATACCTACTTACCGTTCATGATCCTGCCGCTTTACGCGAATCTTGTGAAGCTGGACGACTCGTTACTTGAAGCCTCAGCTGATCTGGGCGCTGGCCCGATTTCGACTTTCTTGCGTATCACTATCCCGCTTTCCCTGCCGGGTATCGTCGCGGGTTCGATGTTGGTCTTTATCCCCGCGATTGGCGAGTTCGTTATCCCGGCCCTGTTGGGTGGCCCCGATACCTTAATGATTGGTAAAGTCCTCTGGACCGAGTTCTTCTCCAACCGTGATTGGCCCGTTGCCTCGGCTGTGGCCATCGCCATGCTGGTACTTCTGGTTATCCCGATCATGCTTCTGCGCCTTGCACAATCGAAGGGGGTCGAGACATGAAACGTGGTTTGTTCCTGCCAATCGTATCCTTCCTTGGGTTTTTGTTCCTTTATATCCCTATAGTGTCGCTCGTGATTTTCAGTTTTAACAGTTCCAAACTGGTGACTGTCTGGGGAGGGTGGTCCACCAAATGGTATGGCGAGTTGCTGAACGACCCGCAAATCCTTGGTGCCGCATGGATCAGCCTGAAAATCGGCGTAGTCAGTGCGACCCTGGCGACCGTGCTTGGCACAATCGCGGCCATGGTCCTTACGCGCTTCGGACGGGTTCGTGGGCGCGGACTGCTAACCGGTATGGTGACCGCGCCGCTGGTTATGCCAGAAGTGATAACAGGTTTGTCGCTGCTTTTGTTATTCGTCGCGATGGAGGCGATGTTCGGTTGGCCCGCAGGTCGCGGCATGCTGACGATCATTATTGCCCACACGACGTTTTGCATGGCCTACGTCGCCGTTGTAGTGCAGTCCCGCCTCACCGACATGGACGACTCCATCGAGGAGGCTGCGTCTGACTTAGGTGCAAAACCCGTGCGGGTATTCTTCGATATAACGCTGCCGATGATCGCGCCGGCGTTGATTTCGGGTTGGTTGCTGGCTTTCACATTGTCGCTCGACGACCTTGTGATTGCTAGCTTCGTATCCGGCCCGGGGGCTAGTACGCTGCCGATGGTGATATTCTCCAAGGTTCGCCTCGGGGTCACGCCGGAAATCAACGCACTGGCAACGTTGATTGTCGTCGTGGTAGCCATCGGTATATCGATTTCGTGGTTCTTTATGCGTAAGAAGGCAAAAACATGAGTACAGGTGATCAAGCATTCCGCGCCAAGGGTAATAATGAGCGTTGGGTGGAAATGACCTATGGCGGGGCACTCAGTTTTCTGCGTCGCCGATATTCCCGCGACCTTGAAGGTGTGGATGTGGTGGTCAGCGGCGTGCCTTATGATAGCTCCGTCACTTATCGTTCCGGCTGTCGTCTTGGCCCGCGCGCAATCCGCGAAGCGTCTGTGCAACTGGCCGAGTTAGAGGCGTTCCCATTTGGTTTTGACCCGTTTAAAACGCTGTCGGTCGTCGATTGGGGGGACTGCATGGTTGACCCGCATCACCCCGAAACCGTCCCCGTAGATATTCAGGCGCACGCTGCGGAAATCATTAAGACCGGCGCGAAAATGCTGACCTTCGGCGGCGATCACTTCGTTGCCTATCCGTTGCTGAAAGCACATGCCGAAAAATATGGCCCCATCACGTTGGTCCAATTCGACGCGCATTGTGATACGTGGGAGGACGACCCGACGCGCCTTGACCACGGCACTATGTTTGGGCGCGCCGCTGCGGAAGGGGTGATCGACGTATCCAAATCCACGCAAATCGGGTTGCGAACCTATAACGATAGCGATCACGGTTTCGAAATCTTGACCGCGCCGTGGGTTCACCGCAACGGTGTCGACGCGGCGCTGAAGATAATCAAAGAACGGGCGGGGGATACACCGGTGTACATCTCGTTTGACGTAGACGGGCTTGACCCGGCCTTCGCGCCGGGCACAGGCACGCCGGTTATGGGCGGGTTAGCCAGCTGGCAAGCGCTGGAATTGATCCGCGGACTTGGCTCGCTTAACTTGGTTGGTATGGATGTGGTTGAAGTTTCACCCCCCTACGACCACGCGGAAATTACCGCTTTGGCGGCCGCAACCGTTGCCCACGACTGGCTGTGCCTGATGGCACAAAAGAAGGGCGCAAAAGGTGTCGAGGTTGGGCGACTGTAGAATTTGCAGTTCCATAGGGCCTATCCAGATACCTAATTACATGCCATCGTAGCGGTGGCAAAAAAAGTTATATGAGGGAAAATTTATGCTTAAGACTATACTTGTAGCCGTTGACGGCTCCGACCACGCATTTAAGGCGGTTGATCTTGGCGCGTCCATCGCCAGTGCGATGGGTTCCGAATTACGTATTCTATATGTGCTAAAAAGCCAAAGCCTGCCAAAAGGGCTGCTTGAATATGCCGATGCTGAACACATAATCGGTGGAAACAAAGACATTCTGGAAAAAATGGCGTCAGATATCGTGACGAACGCCAAGGCGCGCGCAGAAAAAAGCGGCGCTACGAATATCACCACGGAAGTGATAAAGGGCCCGGTTGCGCGTTCGATTGTGAAGTGTGGCAAGGATTGTGGTGTTGATATGATCGTGATCGGAACACGCGGGATGGGCAACATCGAAGCCACGCTTCGGGGCGGTGTCTCGCATCGCGTTGAACTGTTGTCTTCGGTGCCAGTTCTAAGTGTAAGGTAACCCAATTCTAACTTGAAGAAGATAACAATGGCTCGCAAATCACAAGAATACGTCTCTCGGTTTCCTGAGGCGACACAAGAATGGCTGGATGGTCGCCGCGTCGAAGAGGTGGAATGCATCATCGGCGACTTGGTTGGCATGTCGCGCGGCAAGGCGATGCCGTCAAACACGTTCAACCGTTCCGATCAGACGTTTCTGCCGTTGTCGATCTTCTACCAGACGGTATCGGGTGATTATGTCGATATGGAGATCGACGATCAATGGACCGAGTCCGACATGGTCCTGACCCCCGATTATTCCACCGCCGTGGCCGTGCCGTGGTCAGACGACGTTGCCATTCAGGTGATACACGAGGTTCACGATCTGGATGGGAACCCCGTTGAAGTTATCCCCCGCAACGTCCTGAAACGGGTGTTGGGGCTGTATAAAGCCGAAGGCTGGACGCCGGTTGTTGCGCCGGAAATTGAATTCTATCTGACCAAACCCAATCTGGACCCTGCCAAACCGATTGAACCACCGATGGGCCGAACTGGTCGCCGCGTGGTAAGCCGTCAGGCTTATTCGATGATGGCTGTGGATGATTATGGCCCCGTGATCGACGACATCTATGATTTTGCCGAAGCCGTCGGATTGGAAATAGATACGATTATTCAAGAAGGCGGTGCTGGCCAGATCGAGATTAATCTAGTTCACGGCGATGCAGTGAAGTTGGCTGATCAGGTGTTTTACTTCAAACGTCTCATTCGCGAGGCGGCCTTGAAGAACGATTGTTTCGCGACGTTCATGGCCAAGCCGATGCAGGATGAACCAGGCAGTGCGATGCATATCCACCAATCGGTTCTGGATGAAAACGGGGTGAATATATTCAGTGATAAGGACGGTAAAGAAACTGACCTGTTTTACAATTTCATAGCGGGACAGCAGGCTTACATTCCCAACGCAATCAGCTTTTTTGCGCCTTATGTAAATTCTTATCGTCGGTTTGTGGCGTCTGGATCTGCGCCGATCAATCTTGAATGGGGTGCAGATAATCGCACGACCGGCATTCGAATTCCGATCTCCAGCCCCGCTGCGCGTCGGGTGGAAAATCGTGTTTCGGGCATGGATGCGAACCCGTATTTGGCCTTGGCGGCGTCGCTGGCGTGTGGATATCTAGGGATGAAAAAAGACCTGAAACCGCGCGATGCCCAAATGGGCGAGGCTTACGAGCAACCACGTGCGCTGCCCCGCAGCCTTCTTGGTGCGCTCGATTTGTTCGATGGTGCACCCGAGTTGGTTGAAATCCTCGGCGAAGAATTCTGCCGCGTCTATAAGGCCGTCAAACGTCACGAGGCCGAGGCCTTTCTCGAAGTCATCAGCCCGTGGGAGCGGGAGCATCTGCTTCTGAACGTCTAATGGATTTACTAACTGTTAACGACCGCGCGGGTGAATATCCGGCGTCCTATTATACGGCCTCGTCCAACCCACTGGAAAAGTTCCCCGTTCTGGAAGGCGGCGAAACCTGTGACGTCTGTGTGGTCGGGGCAGGGTATACAGGTCTGTCCACCGCGCTTCATCTGGCCGAACGCGGCTATGACGTGATCCTGCTGGAGGCACAGCGCCTTGGATTTGGTGCATCGGGGCGTAATGGTGGACAAGTCGGTTCAGGTCAGCGTGTTGAACAGGACGATCTGGAAAAGATGGTCGGCAAACCGCATGCGCGGCAGCTATGGGATATGGGCGAGGAATCCAAATCCACGGTTCAGGACTTGATCGCCAAATATGACATCGACTGTGCTTATAAACCCGGTGTGCTTCACGCAGCATTACACCGAAAGCATCTGCATCATACGCAATCTTATGTCGAAAAATTGCAGGCCGAGTATAGCTATGAACAGATCGAGTTCATGGACGAATCTTCCATTCGCGAAGCGGTCGGGTCAGAAGCCTATTGCGGTGGCTCGATGGATTGGGGCGCAGGGCATTTGCACCCGTTAAAATTTGCACTTGGGCTAGCCCGTGCGTGTCAGGCGGCCGGTGTCCGCATATTTGAAGAGACACGCGTAACCGAGATCAAACGCGGCGAACCGGCAAAAGTCGTTAGCGCGCACGGTGAGGTTGCGGCGAAATTCGTAGCACTCGGTGCTAACGGATACCTTGGTAATCTTGAACCAGATGTTGCCTCACATGTGATGCCTATCAACAATTTCATCGTCGCGACAGAACCACTTGGAGAGGATACGGCGCGCAGTCTTATCCGGGACGATGTTGCCATTGCCGACAGCAAATTCGTAGTGAACTATTTCCGCATGTCCGAAGATCACAGAATGCTTTTTGGTGGCGGTGAAAGCTACGGTTACAAATTCCCGAGCGATCTTGCAGGCAAAGCCAGAAAACCCATGTTGGAAATTTACCCGCAACTAGCTGATGCAAGAATAGATTACGCATGGGGTGGAACGCTGGGAATAACCATGAACCGTATGCCGGATTTCCGCCGCTTGTCGCCAAATATACTGTCGGCCTCGGGCTTCTCGGGACATGGTGTTGCGATGGCGACATTGGCGGGAAAACTGATGGCCGAAGCTATCAGCGGAACCGCGGAACGCTTCGATATTATGGCAAATGTGCCCACAAGTCGCTTCCCCGGTGGTGCAAAAATGCGCCTCCCACTTTTGATTCTCGCGATGTTGTGGTTCAGCCTGCGCGACCGGTTGTAATTATCGTTTAATTTTCACGATATGTTCCTTCGCAACACCCTTTTAGGTAGAGTTTTTGTGGAATATTTGAAGTTTTTTACCTTTACGTCGGGTAAATAGTTGTAAGCGCTCAATCGCTAGGGCAGTCTGCTGCGATGGATTGCATAAAACAAATGGTGATGGCGATTAATGCAGCACCGCGCAATCCAACAAAATTGAAACTAACGGAGGAAATAATATGAGCTATTTTGCCAAATCATT
Source organism: uncultured Rhodobacterales bacterium (assembly GCA_937901055.1). Taxonomy (GTDB): domain Bacteria; phylum Pseudomonadota; class Alphaproteobacteria; order Rhodobacterales; family Rhodobacteraceae; genus NORP23. The sequence goes on along the minus strand of CALCGO010000141.1, from coordinate 3,484 downwards.
GGCAGCAAGCTTCGTAATGGCGTCCATCGCAGCAGCACCAGTGCTTGCAGCAGGAACGCACCCGACTACGGGCGAAGCGCTAGCTGATGACCAAACATTTACGTACCGTGTTCTCGATGAGCACAGCTCGGTTGACCCGCAGATCGTTGAAGATGTGTCTGGTTCCGATATCGTACGCGACCTTTTTGAAGGTCTAATGAATCAGGATGCCGATGGTAACCTAGTTCCGGGTGTTGCTACTGGCTTCACTACGAATGATGCGAAAAACGTTTACACATTTACATTGCGCGACAATGCGAAATGGTCTGACGGCGCGGCTGTAACAGCTGGCGATTTCGTTTACGCTTGGCAACGCCTTGCGAACCCTGAAACAGCTTCCCCGTACTCGTGGTTCGCTGAAATCATGTCAATCGAAGGTGTAGGCGCGGTTCTTGCTGGTGAAGCAGACCCATCGACACTTGGCGTTACAGCGATCGACGATCATACTCTTGAAGTACGTCTATCGGCATCCCTGCCATATTTCGCGCTTATGACAACGCACAGCTCCACTTTCCCATCGCCAGCTTGGGCGATTGAAGAGCATGGCGTTGACTGGACTAAGCCTGCGAACATCGTTTCTAACGGTGCGTATGTTCTGACCGAGCACATCCCGAACGAACGTTCGGTACGTGAGCGTAACGACATGTACTGGAACAACGACGCGACAATCATCGACAAGACTGTTGCGCTGGTTATCAACGACGAAAACACTTCGTTGACACGTTTCTTGGCTGGTGAGCTGGATCGTACAGAAGTTCCAACAGGTCAGTACCCGCGTCTTAAAGCGGAATACCCTGATAACGCGATCTCTTTCCCACGTCTGTGTAGCTACTATTACACATTCAACTTGTCGGATAGCGGTCCGGAAGCATTCCAGGACGTACGTGTACGTCAGGCGCTTTCCTACGCGATTGATCGTAACATCGTTACCGATAATGTTCTTCAGGGTGGCCAATTTGCGGCTTACACCTTCACACCAGGCGCAACTGCCGGGTTTGAGGTTCCTGATGTTCCATATGCAAGCATGACACAAGCTGAGCGTGATGCGAAAGCTGTCGAGTTGTTGGCTGAAGCCGGTTACGGTTCTGACAACCCGCTGTCGTTCAACATGCTGTACAACACATCAGAAGGTCACAAGAAAATCGCTATTGCGATGTCCCAGATGTGGAAACAGAAGCTTGGCGTAACAGTTGAGTTGGCGAACATGGAATGGAAAACATTCCTAGAAGTTCGCGGCCAGCAGGATTTCGATCTTGCACGTGGTGCATGGTGTGGTGACTACAACGAGGCATCTACTTTCCTCGATCTGGTTACAACAACATCCGGCTACAACGACGGCAAGTTCTCCAACGCTGAAGTTGACGAGTTGATGCAGACTGCAAAAACTATGTCTGACGCGACTGCAAACTACACACGTGTAGAGCAGATCATGGCTGACGAAATGCCTGTTATCCCTGTGTACCACTATACAAACGTGTACATGATGAGCGACGGCATCCGTAACTGGCCTGTTCAGAACGTTGAGCAGAACTGGTACTCGCGCGAGCTTTATAAAGCTGCCGAGTAACACCTCGACTTGAAACTGAAACACCGCGCATATCCTGCGCGGTGTTTCGCCTTTGTTGGTTCGGGACAATACGCCGAACAGAAATTCTCTCATAGGTTTGCGCCATGCTTAACTACGTGATCAAAAGGATAGCCATCGCTATTCCGACGATGTTGATCCTTATAATAATATCCTTCCTGTTGATGCATTCTGCACCAGGTGGACCCTTCACATCGGAACGCCCGCTACCGCCACAGGTGCTGGCAAACATTGAAGCAAAATACGGGTTAGACCAGCCGCTCTGGCGTCAAATGGTCAACTACGTTTGGAGCGTGGTGACCCAGTTCGATTTCGGCCCCTCGTTCAAATATAAAGACCGCACGGTTAACGAGATCATCGGCCAAGGTTTCCCGATTACTTTGAAATACGGCTTCTGGTCGTTTGTCTTCGCAATCGGTGTGGGCATCCCGCTTGGCGCAGTTGCCGCAATTCGCAAGAACACATGGATCGACTATCTGGCCGTTGGTGTTTCCATTGGCGCACAAGTTTTGCCGAACTTCGTTATGGCACCACTGTTGGTAATCACATTTACGCTGTGGCTTGGCTGGCTCCCCGGAGGGGGCTGGAACGGTGGTTCCGTTGAATACCTCATCATGCCGGTCATCGCGCTTTCGACCAGTTATATGGCTTCCATCGCAAGGATTACCCGTTCTTCAATGCTAGAGGTGTTGAATAGTAATTTCATTCGGACCGCTAAAGCAAAGGGCTTGCCACCACGCACAATTTTGCTGCGCCACGCGCTCAAACCTTCGCTTCTGCCGGTGATTTCTTATCTGGGACCAGCATTCGTTGGCTTGATTACGGGGTCGGTTGTTATTGATATATATTTCTCGACCGGTGGTATGGGATATTTTTTCGTGAATTCGGCCACAAACCGTGACTATTCGGTGATGATGGGTATCACAATTCTGGTTGGTTTCCTGACCATTATGTTCAGCTTGGTTGTCGATCTGCTTTATGCATGGATCGACCCTAAGATCCGTTACTAAGGGGGCGGAAATGATTGTAGCAGACAAAAATAAAGTAGCCGAAATGGCTGAGAACCTTTCCGGTTTGGACGCAGTCGACGGTCGTTCGCTTTGGGCCGATGCGCAGCGTCGGTTCATGCACAACAAGGCGGCGGTTGTAAGCCTGATAGTGTTGGCGGCAATTGTCCTCTTTTCATTCGTAGGGCCATACTTCGCCGTTTGGTCGAACGAGGAAATCGACTGGAACACAATGGGCTCCGCGGCGACGTTGGGTATGCCATCGTTTGAAACCGGTCACTACTTCGGAACGGATGATTTGGGTCGTGACATTTATTCCCGCGTTATTCAGGGGACACAGATTTCCCTGATGGTCGGGATAATCGGTGCGTTCATTGCGGTTCTGGTGGGCACGCTTTACGGGGCGATCTCGGGTTATGTCGGCGGGCGTACAGATCAGATAATGATGCGTATTGTCGACATCTTGATGGCCATCCCGTTCATGTTCGTTCTAATTCTTATGCTGGTGGTTTTCGGACGGTCTATTGGAATGCTGTTCATCGGTATCGGTCTGCTGGCTTGGCTGGATATGAGCCGGATTGTTCGGGGCCAAACCCTATCGATCAAGAATAAAGAATTCATCGAAGCCGCCCGCGCCACAGGCGTTCCGGGTTTCAAGATCATCACCCGCCACATCGTTCCCAACCTTCTGGGCGTGGTCGCCGTTTACGCAACCTTACTGGTGCCCGGTATGATCCTGACCGAAAGCTTCATTTCCTTCCTAGGCCTTGGCGTGCAAGAACCCAACACCAGCTGGGGGGCGCTAATTTCCGAGGGTGCAGGCACTATCCGCTATGACACCGAATGGCAGTTG